>JACRCS010000856.1 GCA_016218905.1 Deltaproteobacteria bacterium | reverse complement strand
GGCTGGGGCTCCCGGACGCCTTCGTCGACCACGGGCCCCAGGAGGAGCTCCTGCGGGAGGTCGGGCTGGATGCGGACTCGATCCTCGCTGCGATCCAGGGCCTGGCGGAGCCTAGCCGGCGAAGCTGATGGAACGGGTCCGGCTCGACTCGCTGCTCGTGGAGCGCGGTCTCGCCCCGAGCCGGGAGAAGGCACAGGCGCTGGTCCTGGCGGGTCTAGTGGTGGTCGACGAGCACCGGGCCGGCAAACCCGGGCAGAGGGTCCCGCGCTCCTCGTCGATCCGGCTCCGGGGAGAGTTCTGCCCCTACGTGAGCCGCGGCGGACTGAAGCTCGAGGCGGGCTTGCGGGCCTTCGGCGTCGACCCGCGGGACAAGGTCTGCGTGGACGTCGGCGCGAGCACCGGCGGCTTCACCGACTGCCTGCTCCAGCGCGGCGCCCGCCGCGTCTACGCCATCGACGTCGGCTACGGGCAACTGGCGTGGCGGCTGAGGGACGATCCCCGGGTCGTGGTCCTGGAACGGCAGAACTTCCGAGAGCTCCCGCCGGAAACGATCCCCGAGCCCGTCGACCTGCTGGTCGCGGACGCCTCCTTCATCTCACTGCGCCTGATCCTGCCGAAGATGGCCGAAGTGCTCACCGAAGGGCGCTCCCCCGAAGCGGTCGTCCTCGTGAAGCCTCAGTTCGAGGTGGGGAAGGGACAGGTCGGAAAGGGCGGGGTCGTTCGGGACCCGGAGCTGCGGCTCGAGGCGCTCCGGACGGTCGTGGGCGCGGCGGAGCTCCTGGGCTTCGAGGTGCCCGGCTGGATCGAGTCGCCGGTTCCCGGCGCCAAGAAGGGAAACATCGAGTACCTCGTCCACATGAAGGTTCGGAGGGCTGCTCCGGAAGGGGACTGATCATGGCCATCTTCAATTACGCGGCTCGGGAGTTGACGGCCAAGATCGTCTATTACGGGCCGGGGCTCTCGGGCAAGACGACGAGCATCCAGTACATCCACGGGAAGATCAACCCCAAGAGCAAGGGCAAGCTCGTAAGCCTCGCGACCGAAACGGACCGGACCCTCTTCTTCGACTTCTTCCCCCTCGAATTCGGCCAGATCGGCGGTTTCAAAGTCAAATTCAACTTCTACACGGTGCCGGGACAGGTCTTCTACAACACGACCCGAAAGCTCGTTCTGAAGGGGGCCGACGGCGTCGTCTTCGTCGCGGACTCACAGCCCGGGATGATGGACCAGAACGTCGAGAGCCTCGAGAACCTGAAGGAGAACCTGAAGGCCCACGGGATCGACGCGGAGACGGTGCCCTTCGTCCTCCAGTACAACAAGCGCGACCTCCCCGGGGCGCTTTCGGTGGAGGAGCTGCGCCGCACGCTCAACGCCCGAGGCCTTCCGGAGTTCGAGACCGTGGCGACGAGCGGAGGCGGCATCATGGAGGCCATGAAGGCGATCTGCCGGATGGTCCTCGAGGATCTCCAGGAGAAACAGCGCGGCGCCATGGGCAGGGGAACGCCGCGGGCGGCGGCGCCCGGCGCCGGGGCGGAACCCACCTCCCCCGCGAGGGCCGAAGCGCCTCCGCCGCGGGCTCCGGCCGCGCCCCGAGAGACGCCGCCCGCCCCGGGAGTGCCGGAGAGTCGGCCGGCCGCGAGGCCGGCGGGCGTGGAGCGGAGCCTCTCGATCCCGGCCAGCGGCCCCGGAGCCTCGCAGGTCGTGCTCCGCCTGCCGCTGGAGCTGGAGCTCGAGGCCGGCGTCGATTCGGTCCGGGTGACGGCGGAGGTCCGGGTGAGCTACGCGGGGGGCCGGGGCCAGGCGCTCGTGCGGGAGCTCTCGCTGGAGCCGGCGGCCGAGGAGCGGCCCAGGCGGAAGGGGCTCCTGGCCCGGCTCTTCGGCGGCGGCTGATGAACGGGGCGCCGGCGCGTGTCTAGAGTCGATTTCATCGGCGTCGGTCCCGGGGACCCCGAGCTCATCACGGTCGCCGGGCTCGCCGCGCTCCGGGAGGCCCGCGCCGTGCTCGCCCCCGCGCTCTTCGCGAAGGTCTTCGGGCCCGAGCTCGCCGGAAAGGAGGTCGCAAGCCCCTTCCAGATGACCCACGAGAGCGTCGTCGAGTGGGTGGAGGCGAGGCTGCGGCGCTCTCCGGTCGCCTTCCTCGTCCCCGGCGACTTCAGCCTCTTCTGTCCCTTCCAGTCTTTCGTGACGCAGTTCGGGGAGCGCGCGCGCATCATCCCGGGCGTCGGCACGCACGCCGCGGCGGCGGCCGTCCTGAAGAAGACCTTCGACGTCCCGGGAGTCGCCCACGCCACCGTCCTCACGAGCCCTCGCGCCGTGGCCGCAGAGGGTCGGGTCCGGCTGCGCGACTACGCCCGGCCCGGGCACACGCTGCTCCTCTACATGATCGACCTCCCGCTGCCGGAGCTCGTCGCCGAGCTGCACGCCGGCTTCGGCCGGGACACGCCCATCGCCATCCTGGAGCAGCTCTCGTGCCCCGAAGAGCGGGTGACCCGGGGCAGACTCTCCGACATCTGCGAGCGGGTCGGAGAGCGGGACCCCTTCGGCCTCCGCTCCCGGAGCCGCGAGCCGGCCCTTGCCATCGTGGTCGCCGGCGACGTGCTGGAGGCCGAGGAAGACCCTTCCTGGTGGAACCGCAGGCACGAGAGGATCTGGAAGCCGAGAGGCGTGGAGTAGGGGGCGTCGTCGCGGTTCCATAGTTCCCATTATTCCCATCTTCCCATCATGAGACCTATGGGACTTATGAGACTTATGGGACTTATGGAACCCGGCTCCGCGAGGCGGACGCGCGCTTGACACCCGTCGAAGCCGACGGGTATGGTACGGCGCTGGCAGGCCATCGAGGAGGCCCAAGTGCGCGCCATCGCCGTCATTCCCGCCCGCTTCGGCTCCACCCGTTTTCCCGGAAAGCCTCTCGCCCCCCTTCTCGGCCGGCCGATGATCGCCTGGGTCGTTGAGGCGGCGCTTCGGGCGACCTCCGTCGAAGAGGTATGGGTCGCCACGGACCACGACGGCATCAGCGAGGCGGCGCAGGAAGCGGGCGCCGAGGTCATGCTCACGCCTCCCGAACTCCCCAGCGGGAGCGACCGGGCGGCCGAGGTGGCGCGGATGGTTCCCGCCGACGTCTACGTCAACCTCCAGGGTGACGAGCCGCTGGTCGACCCGGCGGACCTCGACTCCCTCGTCGCAGCGATGGAAGGGCGCCCCCGCCCGGAGATGGCGACCCTCGCGGTGCCCGTCTCG
>JACRCS010000831.1 GCA_016218905.1 Deltaproteobacteria bacterium | reverse complement strand
GGCCGCTGCCGGAAACGCTGCGGGCGGTGGGCCTCGGGCAGCTGGTGAAGGACCTAGAGGCGCTCGGGTAGGAGATCGGTTGTCGGTTCTCGGTTCTCGGTTGTCGGTTGTCGGTTGTCAGCTTCGGTACGCCGCCGTGCGGCCGGTTTGCAGGGAATGACTTCCGCCCCCTCCCCCGTCACCCCGGCACGGATTGCCGGGGTCCAGCCGCCCAGGAGGGGCATCCATGGCGTCCTGGATTCCGGCCGTCCATGCCGGAATGACGAAGAAGATGGAGGCGCGGTTCATTAGTCACTTGGAAGTCAAACCCGCAGGCGAAACCGAAAACCGACGACCGATGACCGCTCTTGACGTGAGGAGCAAGTGATGGCCGACGCCGGGTACGAAGGCAAGGTGGCGCTCGTCACCGGAGCCGGAGCCAAGCGGGGGATGGGGCGGGCCATCGCGCTGAGGCTCGGAGCCGCCGGGGCGAAGGTGGCGATCCTCGACAAGTTCGCCGCGCCCCGAAGCAACTTCCCCGGCGACGAGGGGTGGGGCGGGCTCGAGGAGGAGCTCGGGGAGCTCGGCGCCCTCGGCGCCGAAGCGATCGCGCTCACGGCCGACATCAACGAGAGCACGGGGTGCGCGGAGGCGGTCCGGAAGATCGTGGATCGGTTCGGCCGGCTCGACCTGCTCGTCCACTGCGCAGCCATTCGCGGCCCCGTCGGCGTCCCCGTCGTGGACTTCACCGAGGCGGACTGGCGGGCGCTCATGGACGTGAACCTCACGGGCACGTTCCTCATCTCCAAGCCCGTGGCCCAGCACATGGTGGCCCGCGGCGGCGGAGGAAAGATGGTCCTCATCTCCTCGGTCGGGGGGAAGGTCGGAGCGCCGGGGAACGCCGCCTACACCGCCTCCAAGTGGGGTGTCATCGGCTACGTCCAGAGCCTCGCGCTGGAGCTCGCCAAGTACAGGATCAACGTCAACTCCGTCTGCCCCGGGCACATGAACACGAACCTGCGGGACCAGTGGATCGAGGAACAGGCGAAGCTGACCGGCGTCTCGCCGGCCGAGTTCCGCGAGAGGGCGTACGCCGAGATGGCGAAGACCGTGCCCCTCGGCCGTTACGGCACCGCCGAGGACGTCGCGGACGTCGTGATGTTCCTCCTCTCCCCGCAGGCGGACTACATGACCGGCCAGGCGATCAACATTTCGGGCGGGATCTGCATGAGTTGAGGGAGGTCGGTCGTCAGTTGTCGGTTGTCAGTTCTCAGTCCAACCCACAACCGAGAACCGAAGACCGAAAGCTGAGGACCGACGACTGGAAACTGACCTCCGGAGGAACGGCGATGCTCCCCAACACCTGCAAGGCGGCGGTCCTCACGGAGTACGGCAAGCCGCTGGAGATCCGCGAGGTTTCCATCCCGGAGGTCGAGCCGGGGGGCATCCTCGTCAAGGTCGAGGTGGCCGGCATCTGCGGGACCGACGTGCACTACCAGCGGGGCGAGCTCACCATCCGGCCTCCGCTGCCCACCATTCCGGGCCACGAGACCATCGGCAGGATCGTCCGCCTGGGGCAGGGGCGCAGGGCCGATGTGGCGGGCGAAGCCCTGAGCCTCGGCGACCGCATCCTGTGGGCGCACGTCGACTGCGGAGAGTGTTACGGCTGCGGGATCTCGCGGGACTCCGCCTGCTGCGAGCACCGGACGCTCTACGGCTACGCGCCTCCCGAGGCGTTGAGGGGCGGCTTCGCCGAGTACGAGTACCTGACGCCCCAGACGAAGGTGGTGAAGATCCCGGCCGAGCTCACGGAGGAGGAGACGATCGGCGTCGGGTGCGCCTTCCGGACCGCGGTCGGTGCGTACGAGCGGTTCGGCGGCATCCGGTTCCAGGAGACCGTCGTCATTCAGGGGGCCGGGCCGGTGGGCCTCTACTCGGCCCTGATCGCGGCCGAGAGTGGGGCCGGAAAGGTCATCGTGATCGGAGCGCCCGAAGAGAGGCTCGAGCTCGCCAGGCGCTGGGGCGCGAGCCACGTCCTCGACCTCGAGCGGTTCCGCACTCCCGCCGAGCGAAAGCAGCAGGTCCTGGAGCTGACGAAGGGGCGGGGGCCCGAGGTGGTGGTCGAGTGCTCGGGGGTTCCGGGGGCTTTCAACGAAGGCCTCGACATGATCCAGAAAGGGGGAAGGTACCTCGTCGTCGGCCAGACCTCCGCCGACACCGTCCCCGTGGCTCCCGGGGTGATCACGGGCAAGGGCCTGACGCTCATCGGCGGCGTGGCGGCCTCGGTTCCCCACTACTACAAGGCCGTTCGCTTCCTCGTGGAGAGAAGGGATCGCTACCCCCTCTCCGACATCGTCACGCACAAGTATCCGCTGGAAGGGATCAACGAGGCCCTCGCGCTGAAGGCCTCGGGAAAGGCGATCAAGCCGGTGATCGACAACCGGGGGCGCTGACAGACGAATAAGCCGTCTGGAACTCCCCTTCTTCGTCATTCCGGCACGGGCCCCGTCTCGCGCCTCCGTGCGCTTCCGGGGTACCCCCGTCGTGGGGGCAACAGCCGGAATCCAGCGCGGGCAGGACGCCCTCCTTGGGAACGTGGACCCGGCAATCCGTGCCGGGGTGACGAAGCAGGAGCGCAACAGATCGCACGTGCCTCGATGGTGAGGCGCCTTCGTCGCTAGGAGACGCGCGTGGATCTCGCGATCGGAACGTACCTGCTGCAGGCGACTCACGGGCTCGTGTACGGGATGCTCATCTTCCTCGTCGCCTCGGGCCTGACCCTCGTCCTCGGGATGATGGGCATCCTGAACATCGCCCACGCCGCGTTCTACATGCTCGGCGCCTACATCGCCTACACGTGCGCCACGAGCTTGGGCAGCTTCTGGCTCGGGTTGCTCCTGGCTCCGCTCGGAGTCGGCGCCCTCGCCGTCGTCATCGAGCGCGTCTTCATCCGAAAGACCTACAAGGCCGGCCACGAGATGCAGCTCCTGCTCACCTTCGGCCTCTTCTTCATCCTCGCCGAGCTCGCCCGCGTC
>JACRCS010000830.1 GCA_016218905.1 Deltaproteobacteria bacterium | reverse complement strand
GACGTCGATGATGGCGCCGCCCTTTCCGAGCACGCGGCGGTAGTGACGACGTAATTTGGAAAGGTCTGAAAGGGGCGCAGGGAGATCGGGCGGCTTGTTGAAGTAGTGGCTTGAAAGGATGTCGCCAGTGGAGTTGGTCCAGGTGGAGGTGGTCCACCTGAACGAGGAGGCCGGCCGGTCTCGCTATCGCGACCTGCGCAGGTCGGCCGGCGTGCACCTGCCCGTGCCCTGCGTGCTGCTGGACGGGCGCCTGGCGTGCGAGAACATCCCCGATCAGACGGACCTGCGCGACGTCATCGCGGCGGCGCTGGCCCGGGGGTAAGATAGGAAGAATTGGAGTGCGGGCCCAACGTGTGCCAGGGGGAGGGCATCTCGCACGCCGGACAGCCCCGTCGTGCCCGGGAGAGGGGAGTGAGGCTTGAGCAACGAAGAGAAGGGCGGGGGCCAGAGGCGGCACTGGAACAGCGTCTACGCAGACTCCCTGGACTTCTTCGGCGAGGGCCCGAGCGCGGTTGCCGAGTCGGCGCTCGAGGTGTTCCGCCGCAACGGCGCGGAGCGGGTGCTGGAGCTCGGCTTCGGCCAGGGGCGCGACACCTTCCTCTTCGCCCGCGAGGGCCTGGAGGTGACGGCCTTGGACTACTCGGAGACCGCGGTGGAGGAGGTCCGGGCCAGGGCTGCGGAGCTGGGTCTCGCCGGCCGGATCACCGCCCTGCAGAGCGACCTGCGGGAGCCGCTCTCGCTGCCGGACCGCTCGGTGGACGCCTGCTTCGCCCACATGCTCCTCTGCATGGAGTTCTCCTCCCGGCAGATCGAGGCCCTCCTGCGGGAGATCCACCGGGTGCTGCGGCCGGGAGGGGTGCTGGTGTACTCGGTCCGCAGCACCTTCGACAAGCACTATCGCGCCGGGACCCACCTCGCCGAGGACCTCTACGAGGTGGGCGGGTTCGCGGTCCACTTCTTCAGCGAGGCAAAGATTCGTCAAGTCGCTCGGGGGTACGAGGTGCTCGAGCTAAACCGGGTCGAGGAGGGGAGCCTCCCCCGGGACCTCTTCGTGGCCTCCCTGCGGAAGGTTGAAGGGTTCGACTTCGACGCCACCGACGACGACGGCAAGGAGCGGGATATGGGCGAGACCATGGACAGGTTCCAGGGGTTCTTCGATGCCGCCTATGGGCCGGGCGTGCTCGATCGCAAGACGAAGCACCTCCTGGCCCTGTCGGCGTCACTGGCGACCGGCTGCGACTCCTGAACGGACTACAGCCTCGCAGTTGCGAGGGAGGCCGGGGCCACCGAGCAGGAACTGGAAGAGACGGCCGCGATCGCGATGACCGTGGGGGCGTACAAGACCAAGCTCCTCTTCGACCGGCTGCGGGGCGGCGAGCCGACGGGGGAGGCCGGCGTGGCGGAGCCCGTCCCACCCCCGGGCAAGACCTGAGGGCGTTGACTGCCGCTTCGGTGAAGCGGGTCGGGTTGGGCGCAACCAGCGAAGGCAGGTGAGGCCGAGAAGCGATGACGCGAGGACGGGGCATCGGCGCAGCGGAGGATCGCCCGGCGCCCGGGGTGGCGCCCGGGGCGTACTTCGATTACGCCGCCTCCTCGCCGCCTCACGCCGAGGCGCTGGACGCGTACGTCGAGGTGGCGAGGAGCTTCTTCGCCAACCCCTCCTCGAGCCACCTTCGCGGCATGCAGGCACGGAAGCGCCTGGAGGCGGCCCGGGAGCGGTGCAAGGCGCTCCTGGGGGTCGCTCCCGGCGCGCGAGTCGTCATCACGTCCGGGGGTACCGAAGCCAACAACCTGGTCCTCCACTCCTTCCTCGGGGAGCCGGCCGAGGGGCGGGTGCTCCTGGCCAACGACGTGCACCCTTCCTCTTGGAAGGCGGGCCATCGCGCCGGCGATCGCGTGGACGTGCTGAAGGTGGACGGTCGAGGGCTCGTCGGCCTCGAAACCCTGGCCGCACGCCTCACCCCGCGCCACGGCCTGGTCAGCATCGCCCACGGAAACAACGAGACCGGGGTCGTCCAGGACCTGGAGGGGATCGCCTCTCTCTGCGCGGCGCGCGGGGCTTGGCTCCATGTGGACGGCGCGCAGGCGGTCGGGCACCTCCCCCTCGCCCTGGGGAGCCTCGACCGGATCTTCTACACCTTCTCGTCCCACAAGTTCGGGGCGCCGAGGGGAAGCGGCGGAGTGATCACCGGCTCCCCGGAACGGCTGCGGCCCCTGCTGCTGGGCGGCTCCCAGGAGGGAGGGCTCCGAGCGGGTACTGAGGATGCGGCGGCCTTCTGTGCCGCCGTCACGGCCCTGGACGTGAGTCTGCGCGAGTTCCCGGCGAAGAGGAATCTCCTGAAGGGGTTCGCAGAACAGGTGATCCGGCGCGTGGTGGCTCGGTTTCCGGAGGCCCTCGTGAACTCCGCAGAGGAGGGGTTGCCCGGGCTCGTCTCACTCTCGCTGCCCGGATTGAACGGTACCCTGGCCGTGACAGAGATGGCCATGAAGGGGTTCGACCTCTCCGCTGGCTCGGCCTGCCACGCTGGTTCGTCGGAGCCTTCGCGGGTGATCCGGGCCCTGGGACGGACGAGGCTCGAGGCCCTGGGCACGCTTCGGATTTCCATGGGGTACGCAACTACGCAGCAAGACGTAGACGCCATGGTCGACGCTCTTCTGTCGGTCATCGAACGCGGGCTGGAGGTCGGTTGACATGGAAAGCGCGCGACCGAACCAAGACTTCGAGACGTTGGAGATCACGATGGGGCTCGAGGACGTCCTGCCGGCCCTCGTAAGGCTCGAGGCCCAGGGGTTCTTCGGGATGACGCTCACCTGGTCCGGCGACACGGTGCGGGTCGTCGCGTGGAAGAAGCGAGACGAGCCCTGCTACGAGACCGGCAGGAGCGTCTCCTACCTGGGGAATTGCCTGGCGGTGGGGGACGACGACCACCACTTCATCGGCGGGACGATCCGGGTGTGCGAGAAGACGGGCAGGGTCTACGCGTCCGAAGCCTACCGGGCCGAGCTCGCGGTGTCCGAGGCCGACCCGGCGCTCCTGGCGCGGCTGGCAACCGATCCGGTGCCCTTCGACTGCGACACCCTGGCCCGGGACGCCGAGGAGGTCGCTGCCAGGGTCGACGGGCAACCGGAGCCGGCGGAAAAGGTCGCCGTGTACCTGGGCCCCTTTCGGTACATCGTCCTCGAGAACGGCACGATCCTGCGCCGGGGCATTCCCGCCGCCCTCTCCCGCGCGCACGCCGAGCACCTGGTGTCCGGGGCAGCCGCCGCCGCGGTCGACCTGCCCGCCGCTCCCGCGCCCAACTTCGCCGACCTTTACCGCCGGCACGGTCCCCTCTTCCTCGTCGGACGGGGGGGCGGTCAGGGATCGATCCGAATGCCCGACTTCGGTGCCCTGGAGGGCCTGTCGGAGAGCACGCATCAACGGCTCTCCAAGATGCTCGACCGCGGGGACGACTACTTCATGCTCCAGGGGACGGATCCCGCGGTTGGTGGGTGCTGCCCCCTTCCCCAGGTGGGGGAGTCGAACCGACTCGTGGAGGCCGGGATCCTGGACTCCTGGGCCTCTCCCATGGACTCCGACTGCCCGATCACGGCGTACGCCATGGCGGGAGAGGTGGGTGACACCCAGGGCGGGATCCCTAGGTTCCGCAAGAATGGGCTCCTTCGCCTGTCGGTGCGGGCCCTCCTGAAGGAGCAATCCGCGAGTTGACCACGCGGCACGGGGGCATCGGGTAGGCGTTCCGAACCTTCCGAAAGGAGGATGGCTCGAATGGCAGACCGAGTGATCATTTTTGGAAAGAGCAGTTGTCCCTTTTCGCAGAACGCCAAGGCAGCCTACGGTGATTCGGCGGAATACTTCGACATCGGGAGGGACCGCGCCAGGTTGAGGGAGATGCTCCAATACTCGGGCGGCGTGGCCCAGGTCCCGGTGATCGTCGAAGGCGACAAGGTGACCATCGGTTACGGCGGGACCTGAGCCGCTTGAGTCGTCGGCGGTCTGCCGACACGCACGCTCTCCCCGCACAAACGCTCGATCGTCACGCTCAAGGGAGCCCTGCTCGGAGGAGGCCATCATGGGGCTGGACCCGAAGATCAAGTCGCTTATCTGCGTGGGATCCTCGATCACTGCCAATTGCCAGCCGTGCTTGAAGATCCACGCGGAAAAGGCTAGGGAGAACGGTGCGGCCGACGCCGAGATCCGGGAGGCCGTTGCGCTCGGCAAGTCGGTGCGGAAGGGCTCGGCTACGAAGATGGACGAATTCACTGCTGTCGAGGTCGGCGCCCAGGACGAGTGAACGTCCGACCCGAAGCCCGGAGGCACCCCCAGGGGCTGCCTCCGGGAGTGCGCGACGGCTGTCGGGAAGACCAACGCTTGGCTTGGCCACTGACTCAGGAGATCCCGAACTTCTTAAGCCGAAACGGCAGATCCACGATGGTGGCCTCGCGGATGTCTCGCCGCAGCAATTCGAAGGCGGCCTCGAGGATCGCCCGCTGCATGGCCCGGTCCCCGGGGTTTCCCAGGGGCTTGCCCGGGGAGAAGTTGAGGGAGAGGACTCGCGACGGCTTCACGAGCTCGATGATGTCTCTGCGAAAGGTCACGCACACCGTGCTGATCCCGGCCTCCTCGAGGCCCCGGGCGACCAGTCCCACGGACTGGTTGCAGATCACTCAGGTGGGCGTCAGGAACGCCGCGTCCACGTCCAGTTCCCGCAGTCGCCGTCCCATGGCCCTCGCGCTTTCCATCAGGGGCTCCGTCACGTAGATGTGTCCCATGACGCTGTAGTGCTCTTCGGAAAGCGCCTTGATCTTCCCCTCCTGGACGTATTCCCTCATCCGGTCGATGGGAAAGACGCAGTTCAAGTCCTTGTTGATGAAGGCGTGGTCGTAGGACTCGTGGGAGATCCCTATGTCTTGATGCTGGATGTCCCCCGGAAGCAGTCGGTACGAGCAGTCCCCCTCCAGGTGCTTGGTGTCGAAGGGGAGGTCGGTCGTTCGGTGGAGACCGCCGGTCGTGAGCAGGGCAACCTTGCAGTCTGCCAGCGGTTTTCTGAGGGGCGTGATGGGCGTGTCCTGGCAGACGGTGTACTCGAACGCCGGATACTTCTTCCGAATGGCCTCCCGGGTTTGTTCCAGCATGTTGGACATCGTGGCTCCCTTCCTCGATTCTTGGGGCGTCACCTTCAGAGGTTCGCGCTGCCTGGGCCCGTGGCAGCCAACGGTTCTCCCTTCACAGGAGGGGCTCGACTATCGTCCCTCGATGCCTCCTTGGCCGTACCGGCGCCTGACCCAGTTCGGAATGAGGGAGGCGACGACGAACAAGACTGCGGCGGCACCCAGGTACCCGAGGGTCTTCGGCAGGCTCCCCCGGCCGCTCACCAGCGCCCCGGCACCGAAGCGGTAGGCAGCGGAGGCGGGCAGCATGAACAGGAACGCCACCAGGTCGTTGGTGCCGAAGCGAATGGGCGTGAGGCCATGGGGGACGAAGTAGCTCGAAACGTACCAGAGGGGCGCGAGACCGCTCAGGATCTTGAACGTGAGACTGACGTTGCTCCCGGTGAGCGACGAGAAGGGCGCGGCCGCCCCGGGACGGACCTCGGCGGAGGTCAGGTCGGTTCTCCTTGGAGAAACCGGATGGCCGAGTTCGCGGCGGTGGCTCCGTCGCCCGCAGCGGTGACGATTTGCCGAAACGGCTTGTCGGTGACGTCCCCTGCGGCGAAGACGCCCCGCCGCGACGTCTCCAGGCCGGTGTTGACGCGGATGAATCCGGCTTCGTCGAGGTCCACGAGCCCCCGGACCAGGCCGGAGTTGGCCCGTTGGCCGATCCCGACGAAGACACCGTCCGTTTCCTGCTCCAGCGCGCGCCCGCTCTCGGTGTCGAGCAGCCGCAGGGCCTCGACGTGGTGGTCTTCACCGACCACCGCCGACACCCGCCGATGAAGCTCGACGCGGATCTTCGGATGGGCATGAACGGCGTCCCGCACCGACGCATTCCCCTTGAGCGCGTCGCCGTGATAGACGATCGTCACCTCTTCTGCATAACGGGTCAGGTAGAGGGCCGTGTGGAGGGCAGTGTCACCACCGCCGACCACGCAGGCTCTGGCCTTGGCCAGAAACTGGAACACGGCGGCGTCGCAGTGGGCGCAGTAGTAGACGCCGTTGCCTGCGAACTCCTCTTCCCCGGGGACGCCCAAAGGAATCGGGTCAGAACCGGTGGCGACGATGAGGGCCCGCGACGAGTGCGTTCGGTCCCCGACCTGGACCTGAATCGCGTCCGGCTCGAAGGAGATCCGCGTGGCGTTCTCAGAGAGGCGAACGATGCCGGAGTCATCGGCCTGACTCACCATGCCGAGCATCAACTGGGCGCCCGGAACGCCTCCGGGGAATCCGGGGTAGTTGGCGACCTCCTCATACAGGACGGGTTTTCCGCCGGGCTGCGCGCCCAAGAGGAGGCAGCGAAGCTTGGCCCGCCCTACGTAGAGCCCGGCTGTCAGTCCAGCAGGGCCCGCGCCCAGGATGACGACGTCGGGGTCCAGGATCCTCGCGCCTTCTGCGTCGCACATCGGGGTCACGTCTTCCCTGCCGCCGGATCCAGGAGGGCTCGCAGGCGAAACCCCGGGAACTCCTCCCCGAGCCGCTCCAAGAGGGGCATCACCTCGGGTGGGGCAATGAAGACGATCCGGCTGAGGAGGTCGGCCCGGTTCGGCGGCAGCGTCGCTGTCTCTAGGCTCCATCGGCCCATCACGAGGCTGAAGAGACGGGTGTCCTGCCCCTCCGACAGAAAGCCCTTGCCGCGGACGATCCCCGGGGGGAGCCTGGCCGCGAGGGCCCCGAAGGCCTCGGCCCCGCCGCCCTCCCAGGCGTACACGGCCGAGAGGAGACGGTCCGGCGGCGTCAGCTCGCGCTCGGGGTCGTCCAGGAGGCGGTCGATCGCTTCCTTGAGCTCCTCGGCCGACAGAAGCTCCGCCTTTGCCGAAGTGTCCGTCTCGGGCGGCGTCCGCGCGCCGGGAAGGAACTCGCCGACGGGGATCTCGGCGTAGGTCGTCTCGAAGAAGCGGGGGTTGGGGTGGTGTCTCGCCACGAGCTCCTTGACCCGCTTCACCTGCTCCGGCGTCGCAAGGTCGGTCTTGTTGAGGACGAAGACCGTGGATGACGCGATCTGCTTCTCCACCGAGGCGAAGACCTCGTAAGCCTCTTCGAAGTTGGCGGCGTCGAGGAGGCAGAACTGCTCGGTGAGCTCGAACCGGCCCTGGAAGAAGGGCAGGGAGAGGTCCCGCTTGAGGTCCGTGGGGTTCGCGACGCCCGTGGATTCCATCAGGAGCACGTCGGGCTGATGCTTGCGGGCGATCTCGTTCAGACCCTTGATGAAGTCCGTCTTCACGCAGACGCAGAAGATGGACCCCTTGCTGATCTCCAGGATGTCGAGGTCCTCGCCTTCGACCAGGGCGCCATCGACCCCCACCTCGCCGAACTCGTTCATCAGGATCATGAGCTTGCGGTCCTTGGGAAAGGACCGGATGACCCGGTTGAGGAAGGTGGTCTTGCCGCTGCCCAGGAAGCCTGTGATCAGCTGAACCGCTGTCGCTGCCGCCATCGAGACTCCTCCTGCCTCACGGACCCTTGGGTCGAAGCTTGTCCAGGATCTGCTCTGGTGACAGGACCCGACCCGTCGAGAGGACGTCGCCGTCCACCACCAGTGCCGGCGTGGTGTAGACCCCCATCTTGAGGATCTGGTCGATGTCCTTCACCTTCTCCACGTGAGCTTCCTCCCGGAGCCCTGCGAGGTCCAGGGCCTTCAGGGTGTTGTCGTAGAGCAGGTCACATTTCTTGCAACCCGCGCCCAGGATCTCAATCTTCATGCCTGCTCCTTTCTCGCGAGACCTTCTGGAGGTGGCGTCGGCGAATCTCCTCCGCCAGTTCCTCCTGGTCCGGGATGAGGGCCTCGTACACTAGCTCGCCGTCGAGCGCGATCGTGGGGAGGGACTTGGCGCGAAGCTGCCACAGGCGCTGCACCCCCTCCCTGGTTCGCATGTCCCACTCCCGCACCTCCATCATTCCTTGGATCTCTGCCGGTAGCTCCCGTACCGACTCCGCCATGTAGGCGCAGGCCAGTCACTGCTTGAAATCGGTGAGGAGCACGTCGACGACGACCTTCTCCGACATGAGCCGGCTCCTTGCGGGGAGGGGTCCCGGGCCCTCTCGTGCTGGGGTCCCAGGGGACGAAGTGGAGAGGCGAGGGGAGAGGAGGGGCTCCCTCAGGGCTGCTGTGCGATCTCTCGGGCGAGACGGGCCCTCAGTTCCTCGAGGGAAGGCGTGGACGGGAAGGCGAGCTGCCCGTCGAGGAAGAGGGACGGCACAGGGGGGAATCGGCCGAGTTCCTCTCTCAGAGCCCGAAAGCGCCGGGCACCGTCGCGGGTTTTGAGAACCACCGTCTCAACTCTGACTGCCTTTCCGAACTCTGGCGCTACCGCCTCGACCACCCGGGCCAGGTACACACAGGGGATTCAGTGCTCCCCCTCGTGGAGGATCTCCAGACGAACGATCCGATCCATGGCGCCTCAGTGGTGACGTGTGGGGTCCTTGTCCAGCAGGGCGCGCTCGATGGCCGCCTCCAGTTCGAAGCGCGGAGGGATCATGTCGAAGACGAGCTTGCCGTCGATGAAGATCGACGGAATCGGCGCCAGTTGCTCCATGCGGTGGACCTTCTCCTTGCCAAACAGGGCGATCGAAAGTTCTGTGAACCGCCTCTTGTGCTCCGTCGACTCCATGAAGGCCACCTTCCGGTAGTCGACCCCAGGATACCGCGGCAGCACCTCTCGAACGGCCTCGTCCATGTAGACGCAGGGGATGCAGTAGTCCGCCTTGTAGATCACTTCCAGTACGAGTCTCGAAGGCTCCGCCATGGCCACCTCGTCGTGCGCCGGTCTGTTGCCGCGGGTCGGGTCGATTTCCGTCGTTTGTTCCCGTGCTGCGCATGGGGGTGCGAAACGGCGAGGAGAGGCAGGCGCTGCCCCTCCCCGCCCCTCGGTTTGCCTCCCGCGCGCGCGGCCCGAAGCGGTTCCAATCTCCCACGCCGGCGCGCCTGCGTCTCGCCGGTTCGCCCCCCTTTTGCTGGCGGGGGCGATTCGATGCCGCGCGCCTTATTCTGCCTTCGTGGAAAGGCCGGATCCGGCTCTTGCCAGGTTCTCCTGGATCTTGTCAAACTGGAAGCCCTTCTCGCGGAGCGCCTTGAGCTTCTCGGCCAGCTCCGGAGTCGCTGCCCTCTTGGCCATCTCGTCGATCAACTCCTCGTATTGAGGAATAAGACTTTGAAAGACGAGATCACGTTCGATGCAGATTGTGGGCAGGACCTTTCCCTTGAGCTCTAGAAACTTGCCGATACCATCCTTGTTCTTGATCGACCATTCCTTGTATTCGATGATATCCTGGACCTCTTTTGGCATCGCTGCGATGGACTCCATCATGTAGCCACACGCTGCACACTGCACACTGTCAAGTGTCAATACGTCGATATGAATCTTCTCTTCGGCCATTGTACCCTCCTCTGGCTGGATTACTCAGATTTCGGGTACTGAGTATAGTACTGTTCAAACCACGCCTTCGCCTCATACGCCTGATCGACATGTCCCGCCGGGACATCGTAGGGCATGTCTCAGCCAGGCGCGAAGGTGTACCCGATATTGCCGCCTGCAGCGAGGCTGACGATCGCGTCCTCGCGTGGCGACAGGAGCCCCAGGCTCAGTGCAAGGGTGAGCTTCAGGTTCCCTCCGAAGCCCACGCCGTGCTTTCTTGCCAAGTCGCGCACGAACAGCAGGTTGAGTTGCTCGTCGATCGCGAAGCCGTGCGTGCCGATCGTGCACACTTCCTCCATCACCCGGGTGCAGTCCCCGCAGATGAAGAAGGACGAGGTCCTCTCCGCGGCATGGATCACCTTGATGGCCGGCTGGCAGTTCGGGGTGACAAACTCCCGGAACGTCTCGGCCTTGATCTGCGAGGCCACGGGATCCACGATCGCGATGATCTCGCAACCCATGTCCGCGTAGAACTGGGCGCCGGCCGCACAGACTTCGCCGGCGAACTTGAGCACCTCGTGAGCAAAGGCCTTGTTCTTGTAAACGTCCGTGAAGATCCGGACGCCCGCCAGATGGGACGCCAAGGTGAGCGGCCCGCACACGAGCCCCATCATGACGCAGTCCATCTCGTCGAGCAGGGGCTTGGCGAGTTTGGCGGCCTCGAAGATCACCGGCCACCGGCCGGACTCCTTGGTGGGGACCTTGAGCCCCGCCTGGGAGGGGGACTTGTCGGAGCAGGGGTGGCTCGTCACGGACGGGACGTTGTCCCCCCACCACTTGAGGTCGCACCCTACCGAGTTCGCTTCCACCGAGAGGTCGAAGAGCAGCGGAATCCCGTCGGCGTGATAGCGGTTCGCCGCGTTTGCCACGCCCTTCGCGAGGAGATTTGGGTCCTTGAGGTACTTGTCTGCAGGTTCGTCGATGAGGAACGCGCAGTGTACCCCCGCGTACGGGACCCAGGGGGCAGTGTCCGTCTGCTTGCCCCGATAGGCGTTGATCAGTTTCTGTTTCGCCATGCATGCCCTCCTTTCATGGCGTGCCGCTCGTGGATGAAACCACTCTCAATCCATGGTCTGGTGGGTCGCACCTCCTTTCCTTCGGGGTGGGGCCAAGTGCGGAACCCTCCCCTGGGCAGGCGAGGCCAACCGGCCCTTGCCGGGGCGCGGCAACCTCAGTGCTCATCCTCGGTCGGCCCTTCTCTTAAGGCGCGACACCGCGGGCGGCGCAGCCTCTGCCCTTGGGTATCGGCCGAGCCAAACAAGATTGACGATTCCATCGGCCCCTCCGATGTCCCACACTCTATGCGTAATCAAACGAAGTCTCAAGGTCGTGCATCGGTGACTTTTCGGGTATTCGGTGCTACCCGAAATCCGATCAGGTGGGATTGGCGCCCTTTGTTTCGAGGCAAACGTCGATGGGTCGGGGGGACTGCGGCGCAAATGCCCTTCTCGTACGGAGCCGGTCGGGCAGCGGACCGGGCCAACTCCGCGCGGCGCGAAGGGAGATTCGCGCTCTAGCAGGGCGCTGAAAGACCCCTTCACGGGGTTCTTCACCGACGGGTTCTCGGGGACCGCCCCTTCGAACCGTCACGAATCGCTACGCTTCTCAAGCTCCGCGATTCGGCGCCCCCTACCGCCCCCTGAGCCTACGCCAACGTCATTGGTCTTTGCCGGGTTCCTCACAGTTAGCTGTAATAGCAATTTGGACGTCTTTGGCGAGGGCCAGTTGAGCCTCAACTTCCAGAGCCTTAAG
>JACRCS010000829.1 GCA_016218905.1 Deltaproteobacteria bacterium | reverse complement strand
TCGCGCCGCCGCCGACCCTCGTCAGCGTGATCGGCCCCGACGGCAAGGTGACGCGGACCCACGGCCACCAGCTACCTGTCTGCTGGATGTAGAAGGTCGCGGCGGAATAGGCCGTGCCCATGAGGTTCGCTCCTCCCGCGGCCGTCCTTGTGACGGTGGGTGTCCGCCCGATCGTCACGCTGACCGAGACCGTCCCCGCCGAGGCCCCCGAAAGGACTTCGCCAAAGGCAAGGTCGCCCCTGTTCGTGATCCGGATCGCCCCCGCGATCGTCGCAGACGCCGTCCCCGATGCGGTGGTCGTCCCTTGGGCATCGAGGCGGGGAGCCCCCAGGAGACCCAGGACCGCGACGACGACCACCCCCGCCGCCCGGCTCCATTTTGGGACATGGCGTGCCATAAGAAGGCACACCTGTCGCGTTTCCGGTCGAGTTTCCTGCACGGTCCGGCGCACGTCGTGCCAGGGGCAATTGCGGTGCCGACGTGGGGCTGTGGCGGTGAGCCCGCGCCGGCGGCGGGCCGGTGCGCTGTATCGCGATCCCGGCATAAGAACAGACGGATTCGAAGTCTGTCTCTCCGGACCCCAGGTCGTCGCCGAGACGGTCGCCGAGTGGGGCGCCGAGGAGGAGTTCGGCGGGGGCGGGAACGAGGGCTTCCGGCGCAGGACCGCCCCGGTCGCCCGAAAGCGCCAAACTGGGTCTCCGCGGGTACGATGATGCGGAGAGAAGTGACCGATGAATGCGGGAACGCTTCGAAAGTTCGAAGAAAGCCTGGGCCGCTGCCTGGCCGACCCAGACTTCCTCGACATCTTCTATGGGAACTTCCTCGGCTCCTCCCCCAAGGTGCGCGAGAAGTTCGCGGGAACCGACTTCGACCGACAGAAGGCGGCGCTGCAGGCGTCCTTCGACGCGATGCTGAAGGCCGCCCACGACGAGGAAGACGGCCCGGAGAAGTGGCTCGGCCCGCTCGCCGAACGGCACGGCGCCCGGCAGCTCCGGATCGGGGCCGAGCTCTACGACCTCTGGCTCGACAACCTCCTGAAGGCCGTCAAAGTCTGCGACGCGGGCTGGTCGGAAGAGGTCGAGCAGGCGTGGGAAGCGGTCATGGGCGTCGGCATCCGCTACCTCTGCTCGCGCTACAACTCGTAGCGCCCTGGTATCGCCCGCCCCGGCTCAGCGGACCGACCGGCATCTCACGTCTCCCCGGATCGCGGCCAATCGGTCGACCCACTCCTGCCAGACCGCCCGCGAGACCGTCCCATCGCCCGGCGGGATTCCGTTGCGTCTCCAGGAGACGACGTCCTGACGGGCTCCTTCGAGGAACGCCCTGCAAGCGCGCAGCTCGGGCGTCCGAACGGCATAGGCCACGCCCCCTGCGATCGCCGCCACGACACCGACGCCGGTCAGGATCGGTTGCGCGCCCCCGTCGGAATCGGAAACCGTCCCCGACGTTGCCGCCACGACGCCGAGTGCCGTCCCCGCGACGAAGGTGAAGCGCCAGAGCTTTCTTTCCTTTTCGAATCGACGGTCGATCTTCTGGTGAAAGAGCGGGAGCTCGTTGTCGAGAAACGAATCGACCTCGAGGCGAAGCTCCGCAGCCGTCGGGGGGGGCTGCACTCTTCGTCTCTGCCTCCCGGCTTCGACGAGGGCCCGGTCGACGCCTCCTCCCGTGGTACAGGCCATGCCGAGGAGCACCGGGAGAACGAGGAGGCTGCGGGAGAGCGTCATGTCGTTCCGGCCATCGCGGATACGAGACGCAAGACGCGCGCCGGACCGTGGAGGTGCGTAAGATCCCGCGCCGTGGGCCAAGTTCTCTCCGTCCTCGACGTCGTGAAGCACTACGGGAAGGTGAAGGCCGTCGACGGCGTTTCCTTCCAGGTCGCCGCGGGGCGCATCACCGGCCTCCTCGGGCGCAACGGCGCCGGAAAGACGACGACCCTCCGGATGATCACGGGTGTCCTCCTCCCCGACCGAGGCCGCGTCGAGCTCTTCGGCGCCGGGGTCGCCGAGGCGCGCGACCGGCTCGGTTACCTCCCCGAAGAGCGGGGCCTCTACCGGAAGATGCGCGTCCTCGATCACCTCCTCTTCCTCGCCGAGATCAAGGGGCGCTCCCCCGGCGCGATGCGCCCGGCTGCCGAGAAGTGGCTGAGACGCTTCGAGCTCTGGGAGAAAAGGGACGGCAAGGTGGAGGAGCTCTCGAAGGGGAACCAGCAGAAGGTCCAGCTCGCCGGCGCGCTCCTCTTCGACCCCGAGCTCGTCGTCCTCGACGAGCCCGGTTCCGGCCTCGACCCGGTGAACGTCGTCCTCGTGCGCCGCCTTCTCCAGGAGCTGGCGGCCGAGGGGAGGGCGATCCTCCTCTCGACGCACCAGATGGGCGAGGCCGAGAAGCTCTGCGACGAGATCGTCCTCGTACACGACGGACGGGTCGTGAAGGCCGGCCCGATCGCCGAGGTGAAGGCCTCGGGCGGGAGGGACGCGGTTCACGTCGAGTTCGAGGGGGACGCCGCATTCCTCGCCCGGCTCCCAGGGGTCGCCTCGGCCCGGGTCGACACGAACCGGGCCGAGCTGAGGCTCGCGGCCGGCACCGACGCGCAGGAGGTCCTCGCCGCCGCGGTGGGACAGCTGCGCATCCTCAGGTTCGAGGTCGTCGCGCCGTCGCTCGAAGAGGTCTTCCTCGACGCGGTCGGCGGCGGGGCCGCGGAGGTTGCGGCGTGAGGAAGCTCTGGGCCGTCCTCAAGCGCGAGTACCGGGAGACGGTCCGGAAACCGTCGTTCCTCGTCATGACCGTCCTCGCCCCGTTCCTGATGGCGGGGCTGATGGTCGTCCCCGCCCTCCTCGCGGCGAAGGGGATGGGCGAG
>JACRCS010000073.1 GCA_016218905.1 Deltaproteobacteria bacterium | reverse complement strand
GTGATTCCTCATCGCCAGTTGAGTGCCGACGCGCTTCGAGGCGTGCTCGAAGAGTTTGTGACCAGGGAGGGAACCGACTACGGAGGGGAGAGTCTCGACCTTGCCGAGAAGGTGTCACAGGTCCGGCTTCAACTGGACCGCGGGTACGTTGTCCTCGTGTACGATCGTGAGACCGCCTCCTGCAATATCATTCCGGTCACTGCCTGTCGATAGTCGGCCTGGCCTGGCAAGGGCCGTCAGCAAGCAAGGACCAGGGCCAAGCTGTCGGATGAGCCCCGCGACCAGAGTGTAGAGAACCCGCGGGGAACCGAAGGTGAACGTCTACGGCGTGTTCCACGTCACCCAGGCCGTGTTGCCCGCGATGATGCGCAGGAACAAGGGCAAGATCATCAATATGGCTTCGACGGCTGGCAAGTGGGTTCGGTACAGCAGAGCGCCTACAAGGCCTCGAAGCACGCGGTCATCGGTCTCACCAGGTGCCTCGCCCTCGAACTCGCCCCCTTCAACATCAACGTCAACGCCATCTGCCCTGCCGGCGTCGAGGGCGAGGAGATCGACGCTCTGGTCGAGCACGTCGCCCTGAAGCTCGGAATCAGCGCAGAACAGGCGCGCAAGAACATCACCTCGAGATCACCCATAGGACGGTTCATCAGGCCGGACGAGGTCGCGGCTCTCGCGGTCTACCTGGCCTCGGAGGAGTCCGACGCCATGTCGGCTCGGTCCCTGTCTCTCTGCGGCGGGTACTTGATGGTCTAGAGCACGGGATCATGTATCTCACCGGAGAACTCGCTGCACTCTCCCATGACCCGGCGGCGGCCTTTCCCTCCTCGGCCGCCCGGGCAATCGCTCGGGCAGCTGGCGTTCCGCGGAGGAAAGACTGCCGTGGACCCACTCCGAGCAAACCCTCGCCTCGCCACAGACAAACTTGTCGCCCCCGTCGACCTCTACTTTGCCCTGAAGCGCGAGACGCCGTGCTTGACCCGCTACCGCGCGTGCTTTACCGTTGAGTAAAGCTAAAGGGGTGCGCATGCCGCTGGCCAAGTTGAGCAGCAAGTCCCAGATCGTCCTTCCTGCCGCCATTCGGCGCAGCCTCGGGCTCCAGGCCGGCGACTGGTTGGAAGTCGCGCAGGAGGGCGACCACGTCGTCCTGCGGAAGGCGCCCGGGTCGTTTGTGGAGGCTCTCGACGCCTGCGGCTCGGACCTGTGGGCCGGGTATGAAGGGGAGTTGGAAGAGGCTCGCGGCGAATGGGACCGCTGAGCCGCGAGAACCTCCCCGAGGGCTCGACCGCGGCTCTGGACACGGTCGCCCTCGTCTACTTGCTCGAGCGGCACCCGACTCACTACGATACCGCCAAGGGTCTCCTGTCGCGCATCGAGGGCGGCGAAATCGCAGGCGTCCTGTCGTGCCTCGTTTTCACGGAGTTGCTCGTTCCCCCGTATCGGTCCGGGGACAGCCAACGGGCGGAGAGCGTGCTCCGGCTCCTGACAAACTTCCCCAATCTCAAGGTTGTCGACGTCACCCCTGAGATCTCGGCGCAAGCTGCGCGCTTGCGGGCCCGGTACGGCCTGCGGACGCCGGATGCAATTCACGCGGCGACTGCCTTGAATGAAGGCGCCGACGTCATTGTGACCAACGACAGGGACCTCCTTAAACTCGGCGCCGAGATCCGCGTACTGCGCTTCGAGTAGGAAGGGCGGAAGACGCATCTCGCCCCTCGGGGCGCTCCCGGAGGGCAGGTGCGACGATCAACCGAAGGGGCGGCGGGGTGGCTCCGGGCAGACGAGGGAGCGGCAGCCCTCCTCGCGGCTTCCCGCCAGAAAGCCTTTGCGGTCCGGTCACCGGGTCGAGTACCTTATTACGGGTTCTGATTTTCACAAGTGGCGGCAGGAGGTTCGACCCATGCGAAAAAAGCTGTTCATCCCCGGTCCGGTCGAGGTGAGCGACGACGTCGTCAACGCCATGTCCGCTCCCATGATCGGCCATCGCTCGAAGGACTACGCGGCCCTTCAGAAGCGGGTGACGGACGGGCTGAAGGTGCTGCTCGGCACCCAGGATCCCGTCTTCCTCTCCACCTCGAGCGCGTTCGGGGTGATGGAGGGAGCCGTGCGGAACCTCGTCCAGCGGCGTTGCGCCTCCTTCGGAAACGGCGCCTTCGCGGACAAGTGGCACGACGTGACGAAGCGCTGCGGGATCGAGTCCGACCTCTTCAAGGTGGAGTGGGGCCAGCCGGTCACGCCAGAGGCGGTGGATCAGGCGCTCTCCACGGGCAAGTACGACGCCATGACCGTGGTCCACAACGAGACCTCCACGGGCGTCATGTCGCCGCTCGATGAGATCGCCGAGGTCATGCAGAAGTACCCGGACGTCTCCTTCATCGTGGACACCGTCTCCTCCATGAGCGCGGTCCCCCTGGACGTCTCGAAGCTGAAGACGGACGTACTCCTGGCCGGCGTCCAGAAGGCCTTCGGGCTGCCGCCGGGGCTGGCGGTCTTCGCAGTCTCGCCGCGAGCCCTCGAGAAGGCGAAGAAGACGCCGAACCGCGGGTATTACTTCGACTTCGAGGAGTTCGAGAAGGGCGCCGAGAAGGACAACACGCCGAGTACGCCCTGTGTCACCATCATCTACGGCCTCGAGTACCAGCTCGGAAAGATGATGCGGGAGGGGCTGGTGAACCGGTACGAGCGCCACCGGCTCATGGCGGAGCGGACGCGGGAGTGGATCCGTTCCGAAGGGTTCGAGCTCTTCGCCCCCGAGGGCTACCGGTCGATGACGCTCACGGCGGGCGTGAACGACGGGCGCACGGACCTCGAGCTCCTCAAGAAGCTCGCGGGCGAGCGCGGGTTCGCCATCGACAACGGCTACGGGAAGATCAAGAACAAGACCTTCCGGATCGCGCACATGGCCGACTTCACGCTGCAGGACCTGGAGGAGCTCTTCGGGGTCCTCCACGACCTCCTGCCGTCGGCCAGGAACTAAGGTTCGCGCGAGCCCGGCCCGACGGCCGGGCTCGCTGTTATCGGTTATCGGTCCTGAAAACCGAGAACCGAAAACTGAGAGCCGAAAACCGCGGGAGCGCCCCTCAGGGCGCTCGCACCAGGCGCTCGATGACCGCGTAGAGCGCCTCGGCCTCCACCGGCTTGGGCAGATAATCGTCCATCCCCGCTTCCAGGCACTTCTCCTTGTCGCCGCGCATCGCGTGGGCCGTCAGGCCGACGACGGGAGTCCTCGTGGGCCGCCCCGAGGCGTGTTCCCTCTCCCGCAGCGCCCGCGTCGCCTCGTAACCGTCCATCTGCGGCATCTGCACGTCCATCAGCACTGCGTCGAACGCACCCTCCTGGAGGCTCGCGAGCGCAGCCTTCCCGTCCGGCACCGTGACCACCGTCCAGCCGCGCCTCTTCAGGAACTCCTGGACGACGAGCTGGTTCTCCGGGTTGTCTTCGGCC
>JACRCS010000828.1 GCA_016218905.1 Deltaproteobacteria bacterium | reverse complement strand
GTTCAATAAGGAAAGGAGGCGTAACGAAATGGGAAGAGGATTACAGGCAGGCTACGGCCAGTTGCAGGGCTTCAGCCTGAACATGTTCAGCCAGCACGAGTATGAGGAGATGCATCTCGGCACGCTGGACGTTCTCCAGAACTACGGAGTGCTCGTGTTCTGCGACGAGGCCCTCGACATTTTCGAGAAGAACGGGGCGTTCGTCGACCGGCAGAGCAAGAAGGTGAGAATTCCGGCACACCTAGTGGAGGACGCCATTCACTCCGCCCCGAGCACGATCCTGCTCGCGGGGCGCAACCCAAAGTACGACGTCACGCTGCAGCAGCGAAGAACCGGTTTCACCAACTTTGGCGCGGGGGTCATGGTGGTGGACCCCTTCACGGGAGAGTACCGCGAGTCGAACAAGCAGGACGTGGCATACACGGCCCTGGCCGTCGATGCGCTGGAGCACGTGGACATTTACTCGAGCGCCGTTGTGGCGCGCGACGTGAACGAGAAGGCCACTGATCTTCATGAGGCCGAGGCGTTTCTCACCAACACCTCCAAGCACTGCCAGCACATCGATCTGACCGGTGGCGCGGGTGCCCGGAAGTTCTTCGAGATGGCCGCGACCATCGTGGGGGGCATGGACAAGCTGCGAGAGCGGCCCATCATCTCTGCTCTCGTGTGTCCGACGAGCCCGCTCCAACTCCACCTTCACACGGCGGAGATTATCATCGAGTGTGCCCGGGCGGGCGTGCCGGTCAACGTCTTGTCCATGGCCATGTCCGGCGCGTCGGCGCCAGTAACTCTGGCGGGCACGCTGGTGACTCACAACGCCGAGGTGCTCGCTGGGATTACCCTGCACCAGTTGACGAGCCGCGGGGCACCGGTGATCTACGGGAGTTCCACGACGACCTTCGACCTGACCTACGTGACCGCCCCGGTGGGCGCACCGGAGCTCGGCATGATCAGCGCGGCGGTGGCCGGGTTGGCGACGTACTACATGCTGCCGAGCTACGTCGCCGGTGCTTAGACGGATAGCAAGCTGCCCGACGCTCAGGCCGGGCACGAGAAGACCATCACCTCTCTTCTGCCAGCGTTGGCGGGTGCGAATCTCCTGTACGGGTTGGGAATGCTGGAGCTGGGCGTGACGTTCAGCTTTGCGCAGCTCCTGATCGACCACGAGATCGCCGGCATGGTGAAGCGGGTGGTGAAAGGCATCACGGTTTCGGACGACACGATGGCCGTCGACCTCATCAAGAAGGTTGGGGCAGGCAAAGACTTCCTGGCACAGAAGCACACGCGCCAGTTCATGGGCACGGAGCAGTCCAAACCGACGTTGATCGACCGCAGGATGAGGGGAGGTTGGCTCGGCAAGGGTGGAAAGGACCTCGCAGAGGCTGCCAGGGAGCAGGCCATGCAGCTCCTGAAGACCCACAAGCCGGAACCCCTCCCGGCGGACGTGCTCGCGAAGCTGCGAGCCATCGTGCAGAGCGCAGAAGGCTGATCATCAGGCAGGGAATGGAAGTGAGAGCCCGGGGCGGGATGCAGAGCCATCCCGAGGAAGGCTCGACCGCTTCGCCGGAGGCTCGGGTGGGGTTCGCACCCGTTTCACCCGAGCCGCCGTTTCCTTGCCGGCCGCCGAGGGACGCACGACGACGATGAAGGCCTGCACCCGTTGCGAGCGAGTCCACCAGGATGCGGAGACCGCAGCGGGTCGCAGGCTCTCCTGCACCGACGTGAAGCAGTTCTGGAAGGGCGTCAGAGAACGACATGAGCGACGGTTCGGTCACACGGCAGAGGTATCGACGGGGAAGGACGGGCAGTGGGTCTGTGTCCGGTGCAACCGGGTGCTCCCGCTCTCCGAGGTGCGCGAGTGCGAGTGATCGCTCCGGGGTTCCGTCGCCCGCGTCCGGAGCGCTTGCGCAAGGGGGTCGGTGACGTGGCGCGGCTAGGGATCGCCCTGGACCTGGGCACCAGCGGGTACCGAGGGCAGGCGATCGACCTGGGGACCGGTGCGGTCTGGTCCTCGGTCGTCACGACGCGTCATCCCCTGCCGGGTGCAAACGTCATGGACCACCTCCACTTTGCGCTGGACGTCGGCGTCTCGGGCGCTCAGCAGGTGGTCGTCACCGCGGTCAATCGGGTCCTCGCCGGCCTGGACATCGAACCTGCGGACGTCCGCTGCCTCGCGCTGTGCGGAAACCCGATTCAGCTCTCCCTCTTCCAGGGAACCGAGATCCGGGATCTCGCCTATGCGGGCAAGCGAAAGCTCGAGCGCCTCGGCGTCGTCCCCCCGACCCGAAACGCCCAGATCCTCCGGGCTGAGCGCATCCCGGGCCTCGCCCTCCGGTCGAGGACCGAGGTGCTGATCCCGCCGGCGGTGCGCCACGAGATCGGAGCCGACGCCCTGGCCCTGCTGATCCAGACCGGAATGCTGGAGAGGGAGGAGATCTCCCTCGCCACCGACTACGGCACCAACGCGGAAATGGCCCTCGTCGTCCGCGGGACCGTCTTCACGGGATCCACCGCGGCAGGGCCCGCCCTGGAAGGACAGCACCTGCGGCACGGGCTGCTCGCCCTGCCCGGCGCGATCTGCGACGTGGACATCGACGCAGGGGCCTTGGGAGAGAGGCGAGGCGAAGCCCTCGGTGCCGCTGGGAGTCCCACGAAGAGGCTGCGGACCCTGGTCCTCGACGCCGGGATGGTGGCGAGGCGCGGGGACACGGTGAACCCTGCTGACGGACGGGTCCTGGCGGAGGGGGAGCTCCGCGCCAGGGGCATCACCGGGACGGGGGTCGTGGCGCTCCTGAGCGAGGGGATCCGAACGGACCTGATCCGGCGGCCGCGGATCGACCTTCCGGGGTCTGTGATCCGGCTGCCGGACGGGGTCGAGCTCGACGAACGGGACCTGGCCGAGGCGGGCAAGGCCCTCGGCGCCCTGCGTGCCGGTCATCTCACGCTCTGCCGGGAGGCTGGAATCCGCCCGGAGGACGTCGAGACCGCCTACCTGTCCGGGGCCTCGGGCACGTACGTGGACGCCCTCAAAGCCCGAGGCCTCGGGATGATTCCTCCCCGGGTGACCAAGATCTTCCAGGTGGGGAACACCTCCCTCGCGATGGCCCGAGACATCGCCCGGGATCCGGAGAGCCTCTGGCGCATGCAGGAAATGGCCGACCGCCTGAGGGAGCGCCACTGCCTGTTTGCCGACTCTCCGATCTTCGAGAAGGCCTTCCTCCTCGAGCTATCGGTCTGGACGGAGGGGCTCTCTCGCCAGGATCACGAGCGCTTTCTGAAGCGATACGGGTTTCCTCCCTCGGTTGAGCCCTCGGGAGTGCCGAACGTGGTGCGCCTCGTCCAAAGCGACATCGGCGACGTGGGTCTCCACGGGCTCTCGATCATCGAGGACATCAGCGAGCGAAGACAGAGCTGTTTCGAGGGGTGTTCAGGGTGCGGGGAGTGCGCGCGCGCCTGTCCCGAGGGAGCCCTCGCGATCCAGGAGGCGGGGGGGACGACCCTGATCCGATGCGATCTTGCCCGGTGCGCGGGGGTCGCCTGCAGAAGGTGTGAAGGGGCTTGCCCGGAGCACGTGCTCGAGCTTGCACCCCTCCTGGGCGCGAACGCGGGGCGCGTCGGAAGGTCAACAGCGTGAGCGAAACCGGCAGGAACGCTGGAGACGGAGGGATGCTGGAAGCCCTTCGCGCGGTCCAGGGTATCCTCCAGGCCGTCCAACTCCCGGAGGGAGAGGGGGACATCCTGCTCGCCGTCGAGGCGGACGCGGAGAAGAAGTCGCTCCAGGGCCTGGGGAGGGTGATCAACGCCGGAGTGCGATCTGTCCTCGCCTGCGAGACGGTGTACGTCGCCCTCACCTCTCCCCAGTTCGAGTGGGGGTGCCAGGCGGCCCTCATCCTCAAGAAGGGAGAGGAGCTCGTGGGGGAAGAGGTCCGGGAGGAGGCCGCGCTCCGGGAACTCGCCGGCCGCCCGGAGGTGTGGTTTCTCCACCAAAACTTCGTTGTTTACAAGGATCGGGTGTCGTTTCCGAGGGACCTGATCGATCGGACTTGTCACTTCGAGATCCCGGGCCTGCCCGCCGACTGGCTTGTCCTGCCGGAGTCCGAGCGTGGTGGCTCCGAGGCACTGTGGGCCATGCCCTCCGTGCCGGCGGACGCCTATCTGAAGCGAGCGCACTTTGGGGGCGCAGAGCAGGAGGGTGTGGGCACGCTCCTCGTCGGGGTTCGGCGCCGGCCGAGCACTCGCTTGAACGGTGGCTGAGAGGAGGCAGCACCGGGGACAGAACAGCGAACGGTACACGCGACGGCTTCTGGAAGAGGCCACGATTCCAACCTCATGACGGGATGGAGGCTCAGATGACCAGTATCGTCAAGCTCTTGTGCGCGACCAACGAAGCAGAGGTGTCCCGGAAAGCGGAGCTCTTCGCAGCTCGCGCCGCAAAGCTCCTGGGAGCGGAGCTCACGTATCTCTATGTGACCCCGGTCGACCCGGAGCAGCTCGAGGCGCCCGGCCACCTCGACGTCACGATTCTGGATGAGCTGGCGACGCGGGAGCACGACGTCCTCCAGCACGCCGGGGAGGTCGCTCGCCATCAAGGAGTCGAGAACGCCCGGTGCGTCGTGGTGCACAGCCGCCACACTGCCGCCGCCGTCGTGGAGTACGCCGAGAAACACGGAATGGACCACATCGTTACGGGGTCGAGCGGGCGCGTGGGCATTCCCCGGTTCATCCTGGGGTCCGTCGCCGGCGAAATCATCCACAAAGCGCACTGCCCGGTCACGGTGGTGCGCTGACCGGGAGAGCCGCCAGGCAAGACCCGGCGCGCTTGCGCAGGACCAACGGCACACAGTTTGAGACCGAGGGTGGAGAGAGGAGGTCGGCGTTCTGCGGTCCCGATTCAATCAGTTGTCGGCCACTTCTTCGGCTGACCGCCTTCTCGGGAGGACAAGTAGCGCGAAGGAGCCGCAATCCGAAACGGCCGAACGGCTGAGCGAAGAGGAGGGTATCTCACGATGGCAACAGAAGAAGTACTGAGCGCAGAGTACAAGTCGGAAGGGAGCCTGAAGAGGCAGATCAGCTGGCTGGGCGCGTTCTTCGTCTCCGCCGGCGTTCCACCGCTGGTCCTCTTCTCCATGGGGGGCGTCTCCGCTACGGTCGGTTCACCGGCCTGGGTGATCTGGACCGTATCCGTGATCTTCGGCTTCATCCAGGCGTTCACCTACGCCGAGATCGCCGGGCTGCACCCGAAGAAGACCGGGGGGACCGCCGTCCACGGGGCGACGGCGTGGTTGCGGTATGTCAAGCTGTCCGCCCCCATGTCGCTGTGGTCGAACTGGCTGGCCTGGAGCCCGGTGCTGGCCATCGGCTCGGGCCTCGGAGCCGGCTACCTCCTCTCGATCTTCTTTTCCCCGACCGCGGCGGTCAACACCTGGCAGATCACCCTCGTTCCGCTCGAGTTCCTGAAGGAGGGCCTCAGCCTTCGGATCAACGCGACGGCGATCATCGGGGCGGTCATCCTGCTCCTCACGTTCGCCGTGCAGCACCGCGGGATCTTGTCTACCGCAAAGGTCCAGACGGTCTTGACCGTCGTCGCCCTGCTGCCCCTCGGGATCGTGACGATCATCCCCCTCCTCACCGGCGACGTACTGTCTTCGAACTTCTCCCCGTTTACGCCGCTGGTGCTCGACAACGCCGGCAACGTCCTGGCTGGACACTGGGATATCGCGGGCTGGCAGTTGATCATGGGGGGCATGTTCATCGCCGCCTGGTCGACCTACGGCTTCGAGACCGCCGTGTGCTACATGAGCGAGCTCAAGAACCCGGCGCGTGACACGCCGCGGGCGATCCTGTACTCCGGCCTGTGCTGCATCGTCTTCTACGTCGTCGTTCCCATCGTGTTCCAGGGAGTCTTGGGGACCAAGGGCATGCTCGATCCCGGCATCTACAGCGGGGCCGGTGTGGGTCTCGCCCTGGCCGGAATGGTCCACGCGGGTCCGCTGGTGAGCAAACTCCTGGTGGTCATGCTGATCTTCAGCCTCGTTATGGCGATCATGACGTCTATGGCCGGCTCGTCGCGCACTCTTTACCAGGGCGGCAACGACGGCTGGCTCCCCAAGTACCTGGACCACGTGAACACCCATGGTGCGCCCACCCGAGCGATGTGGACCGACCTCTGCTTCAACCTGGTGCTGCTGCTGATGTCGGACTACCTCTTCATCCTGGCGGCGTCGAACGTGAACTACCTGATCTTCAACTTCCTCAACCTGCAGGCCGGCTGGATCCACCGGGTCGACAACCCGGACGTCCCCCGGCCCTGGCGCTGCCCCACCTGGCTCATTGCCGCAGGCGCCTGCCTTGCCTACGTCAACGCCTTCTTCATCGGCGCCGGTGCTACCGTTTGGGGAAAGGGGACGCTGCTCCTGGGCTTCGGGTCCGCGGCCCTCGTGGTCCCCGTCTTCTACTATCGGCACAACATCGTTGACAAAGGCACGTTCCCTCAGCACATGTGGGACGACCTGCTCTTGGCGGGCAAGACCCAGCTCGACCCCACGCGCTGCGGGATTAGGCCCTACCTCGCGCTCGCCGGGGGATTCGCCTCGGTCGCCTTGGGCTACGTGATCTTCTGGACTTGACCCCGGGTCCCGCGCGCACTGGATCACGACGGCCGGCACGCGCAGGCTCCCATTCGACCTGATGAGAGAGGAGTGAACATGACCCCGAAACAAAGAGTCACGGCCGTGCTCAACCACGAGAAACCGGACCGGATGCCCTGCTTCGGCGCCAACTCCACGGTCACGTATGAGCAGATGGAGAAGGTGCAGGCCTTCTGGCCCCAGGGCCACGTCGACGGCGAGACGATGGCGAAGCAGGCGCTGGCTGCCTACACCGTTCTCGGCTTCGACGCGGTGCGGGTCGCCTTCTGCCAGACCTTCGAGGCCGTGGCGCTGGGCTGCAGGTACAAGCCCTCTCGGGGCGGAGACAGCGGCGAGGGCATTCCCGGGATCGACCACCCCCCGCCCTACAAGCTCGACGACACGCCGGTGTTCCCGGCGGACTTCCTCTCGCGGGGATACATCCCGGAGCTCCTGAAGGCGGTGCGGATCTTGAAGAAGGAGCTGGGAGACGAGGTCCCCGTCGTGGGCGGCATCGTGGGCCCGTTTACCATCGCCGGAGCCCTCATCGACACGGTTCCCCTTCTCAAGGCCACCTTCAAGACTCCGGAGCGGATCCGGCCTTTCCTGGAGGTGGGTGAGAAGGCGGGCACGGCGCTCGCCAAGGCTCTCATCGACGCGGGTGCGGATATCATCTCCTGCGAGGACATGACCGCCTCCCCGGACCTGATCTCCCCAAAAACCTACGGGGACTTCGAACTTGAGTACCAGAAACGGCAGTTCGATCAGATCCCGGTGCCGAAGATCCTCCACATCTGCGGCAACGTGGACCCGATCGTCGCCTGGATGTCACAGACCGGGGCCGACGTGCTCAGCATCGAGCCAAAGGCGAGTGCGAGGCTCGCGCGGGAAAAGTGCGGCCCCAGGGTCATCCTCATGGGAGGCGTGGACACAGCCACGACCCTCTTCACGAAGGACCCGGAGACCGTCAGGCAAGGTTGCGAGGACTCCATCGCCGACGGGATTCAGATCCTGGCGCCGGGGTGCTCCATCGCCCCCGGTACGCCCCTGGAGAACATCCGCGCGATGGTTGAGGTGGCGAGGGCTCACTGAGAGCCGTTCTCGCACGATCCTAGCCCAGAGAGGAGGTGAGAGGAATGGGCAAGACAGAGTGGTTTGAAAAAGCGACGCAGTCCATCTTGGACTCCGACGAAGAAGCGGCCGTGGCGATCGCAAAGCAGGCGCTCGCGGCCGGTATGGACCCCTTTGAGATGATCAACGAGGGCTTCTCCGAGGGTCTGCGCAAGGTGGGCGATCTGTTCGATCGCGGCGACATCTTCCTGCCCGAGGTCATCATTGCGTCGGAAGCCATGGTCGCGGCGGTGCACGTGCTCGAAGAGGCTCTTCCCAAGGAGGAGAAACAGCAGTCGCTCGGCAAGGTGGTCATCGGCACCATCGAGGGTGACGTTCACGACATTGGGAAGGGCATCGTCGCGACGATGCTGCGGGTCTATGGCTTCGAGGTGTACGACCTGGGGCGCGATGTGGCGATCGACGCGTTCGTGTCCAAGGTTCAGGAGGTGGGTGCCGATGCGGTTGGATCCTCGGCCCTCATGACCACGACGCAGGCGGGCCAGAAGAAGCTCGAGCAGGCGCTCAAGACCGCCGGCATCCGAGACAAGGTGAAGACCATGGTGGGCGGCGCAGTGGCGACCGAGCACTGGGCCAACAAGATCGGTGCGGATATGTACGCGGAGACGGCCACGGAAGCCGTCATGAAGCTCAAGGAGATCCTATCCTGATCCCCTTCAACCATCCGGCACGGGAGGTGTACCGATGAAGAAGTACATTACCCGCCGGGGTGACGGACAGCGCATCGAAATGACTTCCGATGAGCTGATCCGGGACTTCGAGGCGGGTACACAGGATGCCGCGGACAGGGGAAGGATCAAGCCCCTGCCGCAGGAAGACAGGGACCGGCTGCTCGATATCTTCACGAACCCGTGCAAGATCGTCGCGGTGGAGCCGGGAAACGAAGTGCCCCTGACTCATGACATCGGGACCCTGCGGCTCATGGGCGACCAGGCCAACAGCGGCGTGGGCATCCCCTTGAGCCGGTTCCAGGGCGTCCAGGTCCATGAACGGGCCTTTGCGGCCGACACCATGGAGCTCGGCCACATCGACTACAGCTTCAAACCGGTCAAGCCGGTCATCTCCATGGAACAGCAGGAGATGGAGAACGTTCTGCTCAGCACGATCATCCCCATGTTCTACGGGGCGATGCCCAACCTCGGGCAGTACTACTCCCCGGACGGTCCCTTCGGGAATCCCTCGGACCTCCTGCCGAAAGGCAAGATCAAGGAAGCCCGCGAGGCCCAGGAAGGCGCCGTGGAGCACGCTGCTCGCGACATGATCTACATCGGCGAGAAGCTCGCCGAGGTAGGGTGCGACGGCATGAACTTCGACACGACGGGAGCCGCCGGAGACGCCGACTTCAAGGCGACCCTCCTGGCCGTGGAGCACCTGAAGAAGACGACCAAGATGGCCGTCGAGGTCGGCATGGCCGGCGAGTTCGTGCTGGGGATCCACGGGGGCCTCGAGTACGAGGGTCAGCGGCTCGCCGGTCTCTACTGCCACCAGCAGGTGAAGCTGGCGGAACAGGCGGGAGCCGATATCTTCGGGCCCGTCGTCAACACCAAGCCGAGCAAGAGCTTCGCCTGGAACCTGGCCCGGGCGGTGACGTTCATCAAGGCGTGCACCGAGGTGGCCAGCATTCCGATTCACGTGAACGTGGGCATGGGCGTCGGCGGCGGACCGGTCTTCGAGACTCCGCC
>JACRCS010000842.1 GCA_016218905.1 Deltaproteobacteria bacterium | reverse complement strand
TCCGGCCCCTGCGCTTCCGCAGCCTATCCGGTCTCACCTTGGTCGACGCACGCCCGAAGCTCCCGCGCCACCACTCCCGGCGCTCTCAGCGCCGTCGGCTCCGCCTCGATCACCTCGAAGGCGACGTCGGCGCACTGCGCGGGCGGAAAGAAGGTGCGGGGCACGAGGCGCACCTGGCAGCGGAAGCCCCGAGAGGCGTCGGGGATACCCATGAGCGCGAGGTTGAAGCTCCAGAGCCCGTTCGCGTCGAGGTAGGAGAAGACGCGCAGGAGGGTTTCCGTGAGGGGGCGGAAGTCCTCGTCCCGGAGGTCGGCGACGTCCCCGCGGCTCTCGTGAATCCCGACGAGCTCGAAGTAGCGGCCCTGCGGAACCGCCTCGGCGACCCACGACCACGGAGCCGTCTCGCCCACCCACCGCTCGCCGCTCCGCCGCTCTCGGGCCACGAGCTCGGTCCAGGCGTTCCTCCCGGTCTCTGCGAGGTAGCGTGCGGACCCCTCCGCCAGGCGCCGCAGGCGGTTGGGCGCGGTAGCGGTCGCCATGAGCTGGTGATGGGGATGGAGGATGCTCGACCCGGCAGGGGGCATGAAGTTCCAATGGAGGAGGCGGATCGGGACGTCGGGTCGCGCCTCCCGTGCCGCGTGGAAGAAGGCGCGGGCGGCACGGAACCCGTCCAGGAGCATCTCGGCCCGCAGCTCGATGAGCGGCACGAAGTGCTCGGCCGTGAGCACCGTCAGGGCGCAGACGCCCGAGTAGGCGAGCAGGTTCGGAAAGACGCGGGCCTCGCCGGCCGTGAAGCGGGGGATATCGAACTCGTCCGGGTGGAAACGGGGGGTGCTCTTCTCCAGGGCATCCGGGCAGAAGGGGCAGCCCACCCGGCTCGCCGCGTACTGGGTCCGGATGTCGGGGACCCGGAGCGGGCGGAAGGGCGCGCCGAGGATCCGGGTCGTCTCCCCCGTGAGCGGGTGGCGCCGGATCTCGATCGGCCTCTCGACCGAGCGCCCGTCGGTGAGGTGGAGCCGCGCGGTCTCCCTCTCGGCCGTGAACTGCAGGTTCATCGGCTCGCCTCCCGCCGCTCGAGCTTCGCCGCCACCTGCGCGGCAAAGCCCGCTCCCTCGACGATGAACCGGGTGTGGCGCGCCTCTCCGATCTTCTCCAGCTCATCGAAGCACTCGACCGCGAAGACGAACTTCTTGCCCTTCCACTCGACGAGCGTCGCGACGGTGCGCACCTCCCAGCCGAGCGGCGTCGGGGCCGTGTGCCGGAGCTCGAAACCCGCCCCGACGCTCATCTCGCCCGGCCCGAGCCACCGCTCCATGAGACGCGCCGCGGCCGCTTCCACCGCGCCGAGCAGATACGGGCTCGCGAAGACGTCCGGCGAGCTCCCCTGGAACCGGGCGGCGCTCATCGTCCCATCGGTGGACAGCACGTAGGTAAAGGTCTCCCCGAGCGTGGGTTCGATGGCCATCTCGATCCTCCTCGTTCAAGCCGAGTTTCAGGGAATCTAGCACAGCCCTTTGCGCCCGGACAGATGGAAGCCCTGCGGCGCGCGGCCCGGGGGTGGACGAAGGGGACAACCTGGACGATATGGACGACGCGGACCGCCCGACGGGTCCACTGTGTCCATCAAGTCCATTAAGTCCACTCAGCCCACCGGCATCACTCGTCACGGACCGTCCTTTCCCCCCCGAGGTCCCTTCCCTCCCTCCGGCGGGGCGACGGGTCTCCCAGTCGGCGCGGTTTCAACGCTGGCACTCTCCTTGCTTGGGTCCGGGTCGGAGGAGGAAGAACGTGATTCGAGCGCTCTACACGGCGGCGAGCGGGATGATGGTCGAGGCGCGAAGGCTCGACCTCGTCTCAAAGAATCTCTTCCACGTCCAGACGCCCGGCTTCAAGGCCACTCGCGAGCTGCGCGCCTCCCGCGGCCCGACGACTCCGGAGCTGCCGAGCGACGTGCAGGTGCGGCTGGAGGGCGAGTTCGTGGACGCCAGCCCGGGGCAGTTCCGGCCGACGGGGAGAGACCTCGACCTCGCCATCGAGGGCAACGGCTTCTTCACCGTGGAGACCCCAGGGGGGACCGCCTACACCCGCGACGGGCGCTTCCGGAAGGGTCCGGATGGGGTCGTCCGGGACGGGAACGGGAACGCGCTCCTCGGCCAGGGGGGACCGATCCGCTTTCCCGCGGACGCCGGCCCGGATGCGCAGGTGGAGGTGGACGGGAACGGCGCCCTCCGCGTCGGCGGCATCGAGGTCGATCTGATCGCCCTCGCGGATTTTCCCGGGTACCGGGGCCTCCGGCAGGCCGGCGGGAGCTACTTCTTCGCGGCGGGGGGCGCCAACTCCCAACCATCGAAGGGCCGCGTCCTCCAGCGAACGCTCGAGGACGCCAACGTCTCGGGCGTCGCCGAGATGAGCCGTACGATCGAGACGCTGCGGGCCTTCGAGTCGTACCAGAAGATGATTCAATCGGTGATGGACGAGACGACGGGCGAAGCGGTCCGCCGAATCGGCCGAGTCGCCTGATCTCAACTCCCAGGAGGAACGAGATGCTCCGAGCTCTCTGGACGGCCGCGGCCGGCATGAACTGCCAGCAGGTGAACGTGGACGTCATCGCCAACAACCTGGCGAACGTCAATACCGCCGGGTTCAAGCGAAGCCGGCCCGATTTCCAGGACCTCCTCTACCAGAACCTCCGCTCTGCCGGCACGGTGAGCAACGCGGGAGCCCAGTTCCCCGTCGGGAGCGAGGTGGGCCTCGGCGCCCGGGTGATCTCGACCGAGAAGAACTTCAGCCAGGGCGACTTCCGGCAGACCGGAAACCCCCTGGATCTGGTCATCGAAGGAAACGGCTTCTTCCAGGTCACGATGCCCAACGGCACTACGGCCTACACGCGCGCCGGCACGTTCAAGCTCGACTCCCAGGGCCGCCTCACCACTTCGGAGGGGTGGGTCGTCGCGCCGGGCATCACGATCCCGTCCACCACCTCGGAGATCACGGTCGGGAGCGACGGCACGGTCTCGGCGCGAAACGCCGAGACGGGCCAGATCGAGGACCTCGGGACACCGCTGGAGATCGCCCGGTTCTCGAACCCCGCCGGCCTCCAGTCCGTCGGCCACTCCATGTTCCTCGCGACGCCCGCTTCCGGCGAACCCATCACGGGCCAGCCGGGCACCGCCGGGCTCGGCTCGATCAATCAAGGTTTCGTAGAGATGAGCAACGTGAGCGTCGTCGAGGAGATGGTGAACCTGATCGCGGGCCAGCGCGCCTACGAAGTGAGCTCCAAGGCGATCCAGGCCTCCGACGAAATGCTCCAGATGGCCAACAACGTGCGGAGATAGGGATGCGCCTCCTGCTCGCGCTCTCGCTCTGCCTCATGGCCTCCGCGAGCCTCGCCTCCTGGTCCGTGCCGGCCCGGATCGAGGTTTCCGGAGACGAGGTTCGGCTCTCGGACCTGGTACGGAACGGGCCCCCGGAATGGTCCAGGGTGGCCCTGGGGCGCGGGCCGCGCCCGGGCGGGCGGCTCGTCTGGAACCGCGAATGGATCCTCGACCGGGCCCGCCAGGCCAACGTCCAGGGCGACCTCGCGGTGCCCGACAAGGTGGAGGTCGTCCGGCCGGGCCAGGTGCTCGATCGGGAAGCCGTCGCGCACGCGGTGGAGAGCGCGGTCGGCCCGCGGCTCCGCAGCGGAGAGAGCATGAGCGTCACACCGTCCGGCGTTCCGGCGATCATCCCGGAGGGGGAGGTCGCGTTCTCGGTGGCGCCGCTGCCGCAGGGAGAGCTCCCGCCCTCCTTCACGCTGTGGATGGACGTCCTGGCGGGCGGGGTCAAGGCGGGTCGCGCCTGGGCCCGGGTCGAGGTCGGTCGTTTCCGCCCGACGCTCGTCTTGAGCCGCAGCGCGCGCAAGGGCGAGGTGCTCACCGAGAGGGACCTGGAGGTCCGGCAGACCCGCTCGACGCGGACCGCCGGCCTCGGCGACCCATCGCAGGCGGTCGGCAAGCGCCTGCTGCGCAGTGTCTCGGCGGGGAGTGCCCTGGCGTCGAGCGACGTGGAGGCCGTCCCGTCGGTGGAGAAGGGCGATCTCGTGAAGCTCGTCGCGCGGGTCGGCTCGGTCGTGGCGACAGCGACCGGCCGAGCCCTGGAGGCCGGCGCGCCGCAGGAGCGACTCAAGGTGGAGAATCTGGCGAGCCGGCGCGTCGTTCAGGGCGTCGTCCGGGAAAGGGGCGTCGTCGAGGTGCTCGCCGCAGCCGGGGGAGAGGACCGATGAAGTGGAAGGCTCTGGCCCTGGTCTTCGTTGCCTTGAGCGGCTGCGGCGCGCCCTCCCTGCGGAAGCCGCCCTGGCCCGAGCCGGTTCCGCTCGCCCGTCCGGCGGCGCCGCCGCGGCCCGCGTACCAGAGTACCAGCCTCTGGGCGGAGGGGACGTCTCTCGCCGCCCTCTACGGGGACCCGCGCGCCCGCAACGTCGGCGACCTGGTGACGGTGGTCGTCGTCGAGGCGAGCGAGGCGAGCCGGGAAGCGTCCACCGACGTGTCGCGGGATACCACGGTCGCCGCCGATGCCTCCGGAATCCTCGGGATGCCCTCGCACATGGGGCTTAAGAACCTGTACGGGTCGCAGGGATTCGACCCTAGCGTCAAGGCGCAGAGCGCCAACTCCTTCAAGGGCGAGGGCACGACGAAGCGCAAGGATGTCCTGCGCACCCGGGTCGCGGCGCGCGTGGTGGAGGTCCTCGAGGACGGAAACCTCCTCCTCGAGGGGCGGCGCCAGGTGAAGGTGAACGAAGACGACCAGTTCCTGTTCGTCCGCGGAATCGCCAGACCCGTCGACATCTCGCCCGAAAACACGATCTCGTCGATCGCGCTGGCCGAGGCCCAGATCCTCTACGGGGGGTCCGGGGACATCGCCGCCCACCAGAGGCCGGGTTGGCTCTACCGCGCCATCAACGCCGTGTGGCCGTTCTGAGAGGATGACGATGCGCGCTCCGGCAAGCTGCCTGGCCCTCCTCCTCGCCGCTCTCGTGGTGCCCGCCTCCGGCAGCGGCGCCGTGCGGGTGAAGGACGTCGCCCGGATCGACGGCGTCCGCCGCAATCAGCTCATCGGCTACGGGCTCGTCGTGGGCCTCGACGGCACGGGGGACAAGAGCTCTTCCTTCACCAATCAGTCCACGGCGAATCTGCTCGAGAAGCTCGGCATGTCGGTGTCGGCCCAGTCGCTCAAGCTGAAGAACGTCGCGGCGGTCGTGGCGACGGCCGATCTTCCGCCCTTCGCACGGGCCGGCCAGCGTCTGGACGTGATGATCTCGTCTCTAGGCGACGCGAAAAGCCTCCAGGGTGGAACCCTCCTGCTGACCGCTCTGCGCGCGCCCAACGGCCAGGTCTTTGCGGCGGCCCAGGGGTCCGTGATCACCGGGGGCTTCTCCGCGGCCGCTCAGGGGGCGAAGGTCCAGAAGAATCACCCCACGGTCGGCCGGCTACCCGGGGGCGCCATCCTCGAACGCGACGCGCCGCTCCCGACCCTCACCGAAGGCTGGCTCGACCTCGTCCTCGAGAAACCCGACTTCACCACCGCGGCCCGGATGGCCGGAGCGCTGAACGGAGCGCTCGGCACCGGCACGGCCGTGGCTCTCGACGCCGGCCGTGTGCGCGTGGCGGTGCCCGACGCCGAGCGAGAGAACCCCGTCGGCTTCGTCGCCTCGCTGGAGGCGGTGACCCTCGAGCCGGACCTCGCCGCCCGGGTGGTGCTCGACGAGAAGGCGGGCACCGTCGTCCTCGGCAAGGAAGTAAAGATCCGGCCCGTCGCCATCAGCCACGGAAACCTGACGGTGCAGGTCACGCCCAAGACCGAGGTCTCCCAGCCGCTCCCCTTCTCCGAGGGCAAGACGGTCGTGGCCAAGAGCGCTGAAGTGGACGTGAGCGAGCAGCCCGGCCGCGTGGTGCTGCTCGACCAGGGCGAGAGCCTGGCAAGCCTCGTCCAGGCGCTCAACGCGCTAGGAGTGAGCGCCAGGGACCTGGTGAGCATCTTTCAGACGCTCAAGGCCGCCGGAGCCCTGGAAGCCGAACTGGAAATCCTGTGAGTCCGCTATGAACCTTTCGCCCCTCACCCCTTTGGCCGCGCCGAGCTTCGCGAGCGAGCTGCCCCGGGACCTCGAACAGGCTTGTCGAGGCCTGGAAGAGGCGTTCGCGCAGCTCGTCTTCAGCAAGATGCGGCAGGCGATTACCCCGAAAGGAGCGCTGGGAAGCAGCTTCGCACAGCAGACCGCGCTGGGCATGCTCGACGCCCAGTGGGCCCACCTCGCCAGCCAGGGCGAGGGTCTCGGCCTCTGGAGAGCCCTCTACCGCCAACTGGCCCCAAGTATGATAAAGTCGGGGGAGGCCGGGACCGAAGAGAGAAGCGGGGGAGGCACCTTCTCGAGGCAGGCGGTACATGTTGACGCGAAGAGAGGTCCTGGAGCACTTGGTCACCGTTTGGGGTATCCGCAAGCCCTCCGAACTCCGCCGCTTGACGCGGGAGTATCTGGCGTACCGGAACAGGCGGAGCAACGCCTGGGTCTTTACGGCGCCGGAATCGGCAGCGCGGGCCGAAAGGGGAAGTGACGTCCGATGAAGATTCGAGAGCGGTACACGCAGGGAATCGCGAACACCCGCGGCGTCTCGCCGCGGGAGAAGACGTCGGAGGCGGCGCCGGCGAGCCGGAGCGCCGGGACCTCCGACACGGTCCAGATCTCCGCCCGCAGTATGGAGATCCAGAAGGCCCGGCAGGTGGCGATCCAGGCCCCCGACATCCGTCAGGAGCTCGTGGGCGCGATCTCCGATCAGATCGACCGCGGAGAGTACAGCGTGACCGGCGCCGACGTGGCGCCGAAGCTCATCCGCGAGCACCTCATGGACGCGAGGTAGGTTGCGCTTGGGCCACGCCGACTCCGAGATCCCGCGCCTCGAAGCGGCCGTGCTTCGAGAGATCGAAGCGGCGCAGAGGCTGGGAGAGGCGCTCAACGAGGCCAGGAGCGCCCTCGAACGCCTGGACCTGACGGCTTTCCGGGGCGCCATCGCCAGGGCCCAGAGCCTGTCGGACGCCCTGCGGCAGCGCGGAACCGACTGCGCTGCAGCGACCCGTCGCTTGGCCGCCGGCTGTGGACTGGGGCAGGGCTCCTCCCTCTCGGACGTCCTCCGCCGGTTCGGGACGGAGCAGGGCCTAGCGGGGAGCGCTAAGGAGCTCCGGAGGTGCCTCAAGGTCCTGGGGTCGGAGGTCTCGGCCCTCGGCCTGGCGACCCGGTACGGGAACCGAGTGTGCGCCCACCTGGTGGGACTCCAGAGGGGAGCGTTCGGGGCGGGGTACGACGTGCGCGGCCGCCTCGTCCAGGCGACCATGACGAACGGGCGCCGGGCGTAAACGGACCTGAACGTCTCGGGTCCCACGCGCGCGGCTCCAGGAGCGACGAGGCTTGGCCAACATCTTCTTCGGCTTGAACATCGGACGTTCCGCCCTCCTGGCGAACCAGGCGGCGATCGACGTCACCGGCCACAACCTGGCCAACGTGCAGACCGAGGGCTACTCCCGCCAGCGAGTCACCCTCGCCCCGAGCCTGCCGATCCAGACCGCCCAGGGGCCCGTCGGCTCCGGCGTCTCCTTCGAAGGCGTCCAGCGCATCCAGCTCTCCTACCTCGATAGGCAGATCAACCTCGTCGAGAGCCAGCACGGCTATGATGACGCGCTCGTCACCGGCCTCGACCAGCTCCAGGCCGTTCTGGGGGAGCCCTCTTCCGACGGGCTGAGCGGAGCGTTGACGGAGTTCTGGAACTCCTGGGAGGCCCTCTCCGCCCGCCCGAGCGACGCGGCCCTGCGTGCCCAGGTCATCGACCGGGCCGAGCAGCTCGTCGCCACGTACAACGAAAAGATGACGGCCATCTCGGAGAGCGCAAGCTCCTTCGGCCAGCTCCTCGAGAGCGACCTCTCCGACGTGAACGCCTGGGCCGAGCAGATCGCTTCCCTCAACGGTGAGATCGCCAAGAGCGAGGCGGCCGGCTACTCCCCCAACGACCTCAAGGACCAGCGGGACCTGCTCGTGCGGCAAGTGGCGGAGAAGCTCGGGGTCGAGACGGAAATCGACGGGCCGTACGTGAACCTGCGGTTTCCGGACAACGGACCCTACCTGGTCTACCAGGGGCAGACGACGGGCGAGCTGACCTCCGTAAGAGATGACTCGGCGCAGATCACGGGTTTCCTCCTCGGCTCGACCCCCGTCACGGTTTCCGGCGGCGAGATCGGCGCCTTGAACGATCTTCAAGGCGAGATCGCGCCCGACTTGCAGCGGCAGCTGGCGGACCTGATGGGCACCGTCGCCGAGAGCGTGAACAGCTTCCACACCTCGGGCTACGATCAGGACGGCCAGCCGGGCCTCAACTTCTTCGTGTGGAGCGGCACGGGAGACTCGGTGACGTTCGCGTCGACCTCGGAGCTTCAGCAGGTGACGCCCGGCGCGGGGCTGGAGCCGGGTACTCACTACCTGGAGGTCACGGCGGTGGATGCCGCCCTCGCTCCGAACACGGCCGGAGATCTGCCGGCGTCGGGTCCGGGCAGCATTTCGCTGGCGGCAACAGGCACCTACTCCGGTCCCATGACGCTCAACCTGGATTACCACGTGAGGGTGATCTCGGCCGGCAACGACCCGACCAGTCTCGACGGGATGCGCGTGCAGCTCTATCGCGGAGACGAACCGGTCGGCGACGTGCTCGACCTCTCCACTGCCGCCCCTCCGTATCAGTGGACCGGCGTCGACGGCCTGACCTTCACGGCGACGATCACTCCCGGGACCCTCTTTCCGGCCGGGGGGCGGAGCGACGGGCTCTCGACCACCGGGTACGTCTCTCTCGACGGTGGGCCTCCCCAACCGGTCGGCATCACCTCGCCGAACCACATCTCCTTCGACGCCGGAAACGACAGCGGCTATCTCGGCGGCTCGGCCACCGTGGATTTCACGCTGGAACCCTTCTCCGGGGCGTCGTTCACGGTCTACGGGGCGGGCGCGACCCTCTCGGTCAACCCGCTCGTGGCCGCGGACCAGGGCAAGATCGCGGCGGCGGGCCCTTCGGAGTCGGGCGGCGCCGGCGCCGAGGGCACCGGAGAGAACGCGCGGCTCATCGCGAGCCTCGCTTCCCAGGGCATCTTCGAGCAGACCGGGGAGACCGCCGCCGGCCAGCTCGGGCTAATCGTGGAGTCCCTCGGCAGCAAGGCTCGCGACGCAGGTACCTTCGAGTCCGCGAGCGGCTCGATCCTTGCCCAGCTCACGACCCAGCGGGAGAGCGCGTCGGGAGTCAACCTGGACGAGGAGATGGTGCAGCTCATTCAATTCCAGCGCGGCTTCGAGGCCGCGGCGCAGTTCCTTACGACCGTGGATGAGATGATCGACACGCTCATCAACCGAGTCGGTGCCAGGTAGCCGGAGACCGGGAGCAGATCATGCGAGTCACCCACCGCAGTCTTCAAGACCACTGGCTCCGGGACGTCCAGAGCCGGCTCAAATCGGTGGACCAGCTCAACCGCCAGATCAGCTCGGGCAAGCGCGTGGAGAAGCCGTCCGACGATCCCGCGGCCGCGAGCCGGATTCTGCGCCTCGACGAGGTCCTGGCCCGCAACGACCAGTACCTCAAGAACATCGAAGAGACGCTCTCGATCCAGAAGACCTCGGAGTCGGTGCTGGGGCAGGTGTCGAACGACCTCGTTCGAGCCAAGAGCCTCGCCCTCGAAGCCTCGAGCGACACCGAAACGAGCGTCGACTCCTACGCCGAAGAGGTGGCGGGGATCAAGTCGGGCCTGCTGACGCTCTTCCGGACCCAGTACGAGGGCACGTTCCTCTTCGCCGGGACCGACGACGGCCACGCGCCCTTCGACGAAGGCGGTACCTACCGCGGCAACTCCGAGTTCCTCCGCGTGAACATCGGCAACGGACAGTCGGTGTCGGTCAACCTGCCGGGCGACATCGCCTTTCGCGAGACATCGGCCTTGGGAACGAAGTCCATCTTGGACGACTCCGGGCAGGTGACCCTCGCGTCCGACGTGAACTTCACCGTATCGGACGGCTCCGTGACCGTGGGGATTCAGCTCCTCGCGGCGTCGTCCCCGTACCAGCCGGAGGATCTCGTCCAGGCCATCAACGATCAGCTGGCCCCGTCGGGTGCCAACCTGGAGGCCCGCATGGACGCCGAGGGGCGGCTCGAGATCGCCATCGCGGAACCGCGCCGCGGCGGGGAGATCACCATCGCCGGAGACGACGGCCTGGAGGCGGCCCTCGGTCTCACCTCCGGGACGAAGAACCTCTTCGGGCTGCTCACCGACCTCGAAACCGCGCTCCAGTCGGACGATCCCTCCGAGGAGGTGGGGAAACTCCTGGGGCGCCTGGACCGCGCCATGGACGACGTACTCGTGCAGAGGGGCGACCTCGGTGCGCGCACCCGCAACCTGGAGTCCGCCAAAGACCGGCTCCTCACCTACAACGTCACGACCGAGACTCTGCGCGAGGAGATCCAGGGAGTGGACCTGACGGAGGCGGTCACGCGGCTCTCGGCGGAGCAACAGGCGTATGAGACAGCGCTCGCCGCGGGCGCAGAGATCTTTAACGTTTCCCTGCTCGACTACCTGACCTGAAGGGGCGGCGGGGCAAGACAACCCAGCGAGGCAACAGTGCAGATCGACAGCGTCGTCTTCGGAAAGATCGAGATCGATGAGACCCGGGTCGTGCGGCTGACGGAGCCGATGCCGGGTTTTCCCAAGCTGAGTAGCTTCGTCGTCCTCGATCCCGACCCGGAGAGCCCTTTCAAGTGGTTCCAGTCCCTCGAGCAGAGCAATATCTGTTTTCTGATCGCGGATCCGCGGAGCTTCTTCCCCGAGTACACTGTCGAGCTGCCGGCCTCCCGCCTTCCGGACCTGGAGCTCGCGGAAGGCGGGGAAGCAGCCGTCGCGGTCGTGCTCACCGTGCCCCAGGATCCCAGCAAGACCACCGCCAACCTCCTCGCCCCGCTCGTCTTCAACGGCTCCAAGGGCATCGCCCGCCAAGTGATCCTGGAGGGCTCGGGCTATTCCGTTCGCGCGCCCATCGCCGGGCCGGGGCACCTCGCACTCGAGGTCGCTTGAGCGGAGTCGCCGGCTACCGCCCGCACTTCAGGGGGTGTGTCGTAAAAGGGACGTCGCTTGAAACCGCTCGGTGATCGCGGTATAGTCCGCCCCGCTTGCTGTTCTTTTCGCGCGACCGGGGGCCAGGATGCTGGTTCTTACCAGGAAGGTAGACGAATCCATCATGATCGGGGACGCGATCGAGGTGAAGGTACTCGGTATCGACGGGAACAGCATCAAACTCGGGATCCAGGCACCTCGCGAAGTCCCCGTACATCGAAAAGAGATCTACGAAGAGATTCGCCGTGAGAACGTCACCGCGACGCAGGCGCCGCCGATGGACGTGGAGCGGCTCAAGGGCTTCCTAAAGAAGAACAAGTAGCTTCCGGGACCTGCCGACTCGACCCTCCCCCTCCCTTCCGACCCTTTCACCGACTCCCCTCAACGAGAGCCTCCCAATTCGAGATAGAGCGTCTCCTCGCTGTCGTCGTACGCCAGGAGCTCGGCGTAGCGGCCCCAGTCGATGGCGATCTCCAGCTGCCGCCGGGCCTGCTCCGGCGGAAACTCCTCGCCGAGGGCCGCCTCCGCCTCGTCCCACTGGAGCTGCTTCTTCTCGGCGGCCTGCAGGGTCTCCACGAGCCACCGGAAGATGTGAAGGCGGCGGATACGCGTGGCGAAGATCTCCTTGCGCGCGAGGATGCTCGCCTCGGCGAACGTCTCGCCAAGGGCGGTGAGGGTGATGTCGCCGTGGGCGATCGTCGCGAGACCCAGGAGTTCGGCGCCCTCGCATACCGGCAGGAGATCGTCCGACTCCACCTTCAGCTCTTCGGCCAGGCGATAGAGGTCGGCCCGGTCGGAGGGCATGGCGTCGAGCCGCTCCAGGAGACCTGCGAGGTCGCCGACCGCGATGTCCGGCAACCTGCCCGTCCGCATCGGGTGCTCTCCGTCCTTCCCGGGCTCCGCCGGTTCGGGCCGCGTCTGCCCGGCGAGGATCGAGTAGACGCGGTCCACGACCGCCAGAAAGGGCGGTGCCTTGTAGTGACGGGGGTGGGGGAGCTCCACGTTCACATCCACCACCACGTGGCCGGGCGCCTTGCCCATGACGACGATCCGGTCCGCCATGAAGACGGCTTCTTCGATACTGTGGGTCACCATGAGGATCGCCCGCATCGGTATGTTCCCGCGCATCCAGAGCTCCAGGAGCTCGCCCCGCAGGGCCTCGGCGGAGAGCACGTCCAGGGTCGAGAAGGGCTCGTCCAGGCACAGGAGCTCGGGCTCCACCGCCATCGCCCGGGCAAACCCGACCTTCTGCCGCATACCGCCGGAGAGCTCCCTCGGGTACGCGGTCTCGAAACCGTCCAGGCCGACGCGGTCCAGGAGGTCGAGCGCGCGGGCCGTCCGGAGCCGGGCGGGGACGCCTCGGGCGCGAAGGGCCACTTCCACATTCTCCTGGACGGTCAGCCAGGGAAAGAGCGCGAAGGTCTGGAAGACGATCGTCGCCCTCGGGTTCACGCCCACCTGGCGCTCTCCGCGGTAGAGGATGCGGCCCTCCGCGGGCTCCTGGAGCCCTGCGATGAGGCGAAGGAGCGTGCTCTTGCCGCATCCCGAGGGGCCCAGGAGCGCGACGAACTCCCCCTCCCAGATCGTGAGGTTCACGTCCTCGAGCGCGAGAAAGCGGCGCTCACCGGCGCCGTACGCCTGCGCGATGTTTCGAAGCTCCAGCAGTCGGCCGGGTTCCGCCATCTTCACTCCATCCTGTAGCGCTCTTCGGCGATCTTGTAGAGCCGCCGCCAGACGAACCGATTGACCCCGACCACGGCGCCGACCATCGCGAGGGTCGCCGCGAGAAGGAGGGGGAAGTCCCCCCGCGCCCCGGCGTCGGCGATGATTGAGCCCACGCCGGGCGTGTGGAGGGTGCGACCGCCGAACTGGAGGTGCTCGGCCACCACGCTGGCGTTCCAGGCTCCGCCGCTGGCGATGATCATGCCCGTGATGACGTACGGAAAGAGGGCCGGCAGCACTACCGTCCGCCACCGCTCCAGGGAAGAGAGCTGGAGGAGGCTCGCCGTATACTTCAGGTCCTGGGGGATCGCGCTGGCGCCGGCGATCACGTTGAAGAGCAGGTACCACTGGGTGCCGAGGAGCATGAGGAGCACGGCCGCGAGGTCCAGGCCGCCCGGCAGGTCGAGGAAGAAGAGGAGGAGCACCGGGAAGAGCGCTGTCGCCGGGACCGAGGCGGCGATCTGGACGAGCGGCTGGAGCCAGGCGGCGAGGCGGGGACTGGTCCCGATCAGCACGCCCACCGGGATCGTCCAGGCGAGCGCCAGGAGCAGGGCCGCGACCACCCTGGCGAGCGTTGCCAACAAGCCCAGCGCAACGCTCAGCCAGTCGGCGGGAGAGAGCTGCGAGAGCATCTCGGCGCCTCGCACCGCGCCGTAGACGGCCAGCGCGAGGGATCCCAGTCCGAGGGCGTAGAGGAGGCGCTGCGGGGCGTGCCCCTCCGAAGGGGAGGCTCGCTCTCTTCGCCCGCGGCGGAACAGCCACGCGTCGATCGCCTCATTGAGCGGCTGGAGGATTCTCTCCTCCAGGAAACTCGTCAGGCGCGAGCTCCGAAGGGCATCGTAGAACCAGGAGGTCGGGGGGCTCTCGCTCTCGACCATCTCGACCTTGAAGCGCTCCGACCACGCCAGCAGCGGTCGCCACCCGAGCTGGTCGAGCGCGACGATGATCGAAACGAGCGTCGCCAGCCCCCAACCCACGGCCGCGAGGTTTCCCCGCGCTGCCGCCTCGCTCAGGTAGGCTCCGAGTCCGGGGAGGCGGAAGTCGCGCTCGCCCACCGTGAAGCTCTCGGCAGCCATCAGGAAGAACCAGCCGCCGGCCCAGCTCATCACCGTGTTCCAGATGAGCCCGATGGCGCCGAACGGAAGCTCCAGCGTCTTGAAGCGCAGCCAGCCGTGGATGCGGAAGGCGCTGCTCGCCTCGAGGAGCTCTCTCGGCATGCTCGTCAGCGACTGATACCAGGCGAAGGTGAGGTTCCATGCCTGGCTGGTGAAGATGAGGATGATGGAAGCGAGCTCCGTGGCCGGGCCCTTGGGTAGGAACGAGCTCAAGCTGAGCAGGACGATGGGGAGGAACGAGAGGATCGGCACGCTCTGGAGCACGTCGAGCAGCGGCAGGAGGATCTTCTCGGCCGGCCGGCTCCTCGCGGCCGCGTACCCGTAGGCGAGGCTGAAGGCGAAGGAGAGGGCGTACCCCGCCGCCATGCGGCCGAGGGAGAGGCCGGCGTACCACGGGAGCGCGGCCGGGGAGAGCGAGATCTCCGGGCCGCGCACCGTCGCCGGGGCGCGCAGACCCAGGTATACCCCGAAGTACGCGCAGCCGGCGAGGGCCAGCAGGAGGACCGCGTCGCCCCACCGGAAGCGGCGGAAGAGGGGCTGCTCGGAACGAAAGAGCCGCAGGGATCTCGCCATCTCAGGCACGCCCGTGAGCGAAGGTCTTGGGGGAGGAGAGAGTCCGAGAACCCGCCGCGCGGCCTCGCCGGCTCTTGCGGGACCGAGGCCGGTGTGGGATTCTACCACTCCCCCGCGGCCCGGCCCAGCCGGGCCGCCGTCACAAATCCGGACAAGACTTGAGGGAGTGCGCCATGGCAGAGGTTGGGCCCTGTTACGACCATCTCGAGACCGCTTCGGGGCGCGTCGGTTACTACTCGCTCCGGCGGCTGGAGGAACAGGGGTTCTCGAGCGTCGGTCGGCTGCCGTTCAGCATCAAGGTGCTCCTCGAGGGACTGCTCCGGAAATCGGGCACGGCAGGCGTCACGGGCGCCGACGCCGCGCGGCTCGCCTCCTGGTCGCCCAGGGGCGAGCGCCAGGAGGTCGCCTTCTTCCCCGCGCGGGTGCTCCTCCAGGACTTCACCGGCGTGCCGGCGGTCGTGGACCTGGCCGCACTCCGGTCGGCCATGGCGAGACTGGGCGCGGAGTCGAGCCGGATCAATCCCCTCATCCCCGTCGATCTCGTCATCGATCACTCCTTCCAGATCGACCGTTTCGGAAGCGCGGATTCCTGCCGGTACAACACGCAGCGGGAGTTCGAGCGCAACGGGGAGCGGTACCGCTTCCTGCGCTGGGGCCAGAAGGCATTCCGGAACTTCCGCGTGGTGCCCCCCGGGACGGGCATCTGCCATCAGGTGAACCTCGAGCACCTGGCCGGGGTCGTCCAGGTAGTTTCCGGCGGGCCGGAGCCCGTGGCCTTGCCCGACTCCCTCGTGGGTACGGACTCCCACACGACCATGATCAACGGACTCGGCGTGGTCGGCTGGGGCGTCGGCGGGATCGAAGCAGAGGCGGCGATGCTCGGCCAGCCGGTCTACTTCGTCGCGCCGGACGTGGTCGGAGTGAGGCTCACCGGAGAGCTCCCGCAGGAGGCGACGGCGACCGACCTCGTTCTGGCCGTCACGCAACTGCTCCGAAAGCGGGGCGTCGTGGAGAAGTTCGTCGAGTTCTTCGGGCCGGGTCTCGACGGCCTGACGCTCCCCGACCGGGCCACCCTGGCCAACATGGCCCCGGAGTACGGGGCCACGATCGGATACTTCCCGGTGGACGAGGAGACGCTGCGATACCTCCGTCAGACCGGCCGGAGCGACGGCCAGGTCGACCTCGTCGAGCGGTACACGAAGGAACAGGGGCTCTTCCGCGTCCCGGGCGCGGCCGAGCCGGCTTATACGGAGACGCTCGAGCTGGACATGAGCGGCGTCGTCCCCTCGCTGGCGGGTCCCCCCCGGCCCCATGACCGCATCCCGCTCGCCGAGGCGAAGGAGAGCTTCGCGAAGGCGCTGGCCACCTACCGGCCCGGCGCGGAAGGCGAGCGGCCGAAGGCGCGGGTCGAGCTCGCCGGCCTCGGCGCGACGCTCGCGGATGGCGCCGTGGTGATCGCCTCCATCACGTCATGCACGAACACGTCCAATCCCTCGGTGATGGTCGGGGCCGGGCTCCTGGCGAAGAAGGCCGTGGAGCGAGGTCTCGCGCCGAAACCGTGGGTGAAGACGAGCCTCGCCCCCGGCTCGCGCGTGGTGATGCGGTACCTCGATCGGACGGGACTCACTCCCTACCTCCAGGCGCTTCGGTTCCACCTCGTGGGCTACGGGTGCGCCACCTGCATCGGGAACAGCGGGCCCCTGGCCGAGGAGATCGGGGCCGCGATCCGGGCGGAGAAGCTCGTGGCCGCTTCGGTCCTCTCGGGGAACCGGAACTTCGAGGGTCGCATCCACGCGCTCACGCGGGCGAACTACCTGGCGAGCCCCCTCCTGGTGGTCGCCTATGCCCTGGCCGGGACCGTGGACATCGACTTCGCGCGGGAGCCGTTGGGCACCGATCCCAACGGGGAACCCGTCTACCTGAAGGACGTCTGGCCCACCCGCGCTGAGGTGGAGGAAGCCGCCGCGGTCGCCCTGGACCCGGCCCTCTTCCTCTCGGAGTACGCGAGCGTCTTCGAGGGCGACGAGCTCTGGCAGCGCACCGACGCCGGGGGCGGCGAGCTCTTCGGCTGGGCGGAGGCCTCCACATACATCCAGGAGCCGCCCTACTTCGAGGGGCTGACCCGGGAGCCGGCCCCGCTCCGGCCCCTCCGGGAGGCCCGCGTCCTAGCCTTCCTGGGCGACTCGGTGACGACGGACCACATCTCCCCCGCCGGGGACATCCCGGCCGAGAGTCCCGCGGGCACGTACCTGCGGAGCCGAGGCGTCCCGAAGGAGGAGTTCAACTCCTACGGCTCGCGGCGCGGCAACCACGAGGTCATGGTCCGGGGCACCTTCGCGAACATCCGGATCCGCAACCGGCTCGCACCGGGCACCGAGGGCGGCGTCACCGTCCACCTGCCGGCCGGGGATCTGCTGAGTATCTACGACGCGGCCTGCCGGTACCAAGCCGAGGGCACGCCCCTCGTCATCCTCGCGGGCAAGGACTACGGGATGGGGTCGAGCCGGGACTGGGCGGCCAAGGGGACCCAGCTCCTCGGCGTGCGGGCGGTGATCGCGGAGAGCTTCGAGCGGATCCACCGCTCGAACCTCGTCGGCATGGGCGTGCTCCCCCTCCAGTTCCGCCGCGGCGACTCCGCGGGCTCGCTCGGCCTCACCGGCCGTGAGGTGTACGACATCCCGGGAGCCGTGGACCTTCAGCCGGGGCAGGAGGTCGAGGTGACGGCGCGCGCGGAAGACGGCTCGGAGAAGCGCTTCTCCGCCCTCGTGCGCATCGACACCCCCGTGGAGCTCGACTACTACCGAAACGGCGGGATCCTGCCCGCGGTGCTGAGGAGTATCCTCAAAGGCTAAGCGCCGTTTCACGTTCCGCGTGCTACGTACCGAATGAAGACCCCTCTTCCCCCATTCTGTGGGAGCGGCCTCCAGGCCGCGATGCCTTTTCCTGGATCGGCCGTCGGCCGAGAACGTGGTCTGGAGACCACTCCCACAAGGTTCCGGAGATCTTGACGGAGGGATCGCTCCCGCGATCCGCCCCCTTCCTGGGGCTCGACGCCTGATCCGGAGGGCCCGGCCCTCCGGATCAGGACACGATCTCCGCCTCCACCACCTCGGGCTCCGGCTCGGCGGTGGGCCCTTCGACGGGGTTTTGGTGCCGGACGACGAGGCTCCCGTCCTCCGCGTCCACAGTGATCCTGGCGCCGTCGAGGATCTCCCCGCCGATCAGGGCCCGCCCGATCCGGGTCTCCAGATTGCGCTGGATGAAGCGTTTGAGCGGCCTCGCGCCGTAGACCGGGTCGTAGCCCTCCCGGGCGACGAGGGAGCGCGCGGCCGGGGCCAGCACGAGCTGGATCCGGCGGTCCTGGAGCCTCTTCACCAGGTCCCGAGCGAGGAGCTCGACGATCCGCTCGATCTCGTCGATCGTGAGCGGCTTGAAGAGCACGACGTCGTCCACCCGGTTCAGGAACTCCGGCCGGAAGTGGGCGCGCAGGTCCTTCATCACCGCCTGCCGGGCGGACTCCTTGATCTCTCCGTAGGGCGTCACTCCCTCCAACAGGTAATGGGAACCGATGTTGGAGGTCATGATGATCACCGTGTTCTTGAAGTCCACGGTGCGCCCGTGGGAGTCCGTCAGGCGGCCGTCGTCGAGGATCTGGAGGAGCACGTTGAAGACGTCGTGGTGGGCCTTCTCGACCTCGTCGAAGAGGATCACCGAGTAGGGCTTGCGGCGCACGGCCTCGGTGAGCTGGCCTCCCTCGTCGTACCCCACGTACCCCGGCGGCGCGCCGATGAGGCGGCTCACCGTGTGTCTCTCCATGTACTCGCTCATGTCGATGCGGATCAGGTTCTCCTCCGTATCGAAGAGCGCCTCCGCGAGGGTCTTCGCGAGCTCGGTCTTCCCGACGCCGGTGGGGCCGAGGAAGATGAAGGAGCCGATGGGGCGCCGGGGATCCTTGATGCCCGCCCGGGCGCGGATCACCGCGTCCGCCACGAGCTGAACGGCCTCGTCCTGCCCGACCACCCGGCGGTGGAGCACCTCGTCGAGCCGCAGGAGCTTCTCCCGCTCCCCTTCCATGAGGCGGGTCACCGGGATCCCCGTCCAGCGGGAGATGATCTCGGCGATCTCGTCCTCGGTCACCTCTTCCCGGAGGAGCCGCGGTCCGCCCTTGCCTGCGAGGCTCGCCTCCTTCGCCCGGAGCTCCCGCTCGAGGTTGGGCAATCGGCCGTGCCGGAGCTCGGCGGCCTTCTCGAGGTCGTACGCCCGCTCGGCGAGGCCGATCTCGTGGCGGATCTTCTCGATCTCCTCCCGCAGGCCCTGGACCTGCTTGATCGCGTTCTTCTCGTTCTCCCACTGGGCGCGCATGGAGTCGGCCTTCGCGCGCAAATCCGCGAGCTCCTTTCGGAGCTCCTCGAGCCGCTCCTGGCTCGCCTTGTCCTTCTCCTTCCGGAGCGCCGCCTCCTCGATCTCGAGCTGCATCACGCGGCGGGTGATCTCGTCGAGCTCGGCCGGCATGGAGTCGATCTCGGTGCGGATCATCGCGCACGCCTCGTCCACGAGGTCGATCGCCTTGTCCGGAAGGAACCGGTCGGAGATGTAGCGGTGGGAGAGCACCGCCGCCGCGACGACCGCGTTATCCTGGATGCGCACGCCGTGGTGGACCTCGAACCGCTCCCGCAGGCCCCGCAGGATGGAGATGGAGTCCTCCACCGAGGGCTCCAGGACCATGACCGGTTGGAACCGGCGCTCCAGGGCGGCGTCCTTCTCGATGTGCTTTCGGTATTCGTCCAGTGTCGTCGCGCCGATGCAGTGGAGCTCGCCGCGCGCGAGCATCGGCTTGAGCATGTTGCCCGCGTCCATGGCCCCCTCGGCCTTGCCGGCCCCGACGATGGTGTGGAGCTCGTCGATGAAGAGGAGGATCTTGCCTTCGCTCTCCTTGATCTCCTGGAGCACCGCCTTGAGGCGCTCCTCGAACTCTCCTCGGTACTTCGCCCCCGCGATGAGAGCGCCGAGGTCGAGGGAGTAGACCGTCTTGTCCTTGAGTCCCTCCGGGACGTCGCCCCGCAGGATCCGCTGCGCGAGCCCTTCGACGATGGCGGTCTTCCCCACGCCCGGTTCGCCGATGAGGACCGGGTTGTTCTTCGTCTTCCGCGAGAGGATTCGGATCACCCTGCGGATCTCGGCATCGCGGCCGATGACGGGGTCGAGCTTCCCCCGCTGGGCCTCCTTCACGAGGTCGCGTCCGTAGCGCTCGAGGGCCTCGTAGGTTCCTTCGGGCGAGGCGCTCGTGACCCGCTGGTGGCCGCGCACGCCCGCCAGCGCCTCGAGGAACCGCTCGGGCGTGACACCCGCCTCCAGGAAGGCCCGCCCCGCCTCGCTGCGGCGGCCCTCCCGGATGAGCGCCAGGGTCAGGTGCTCCACCGAGACGTACTCGTCCTTGAGGCGTTTTGCTTCCTCCTCGGCCTGGACGAGAAGCCGGTTCAGGCGCTGCGTCACGTAGATCTTGCCGGGCTCCACCCCCGGGCCGCCCACCTGG
>JACRCS010000841.1 GCA_016218905.1 Deltaproteobacteria bacterium | reverse complement strand
TACCAGATCGGCTTCGACTCCTACGACCGGTTCTTCCCTAGCCAGGACACCCTCCCGAGGGGCGGATTCGGGAACCTCATCGCGCTGCCGCTCCAGGGGGGGCCCCGACAGCGTGGCAACTCCGTCTTCCTCACCGAAGGCTTCGACCCGCTCGAGGACCAGTGGGCGCACCTGGCCTCCGTACGCCGGATGCCGGCTTCCGAGGTGAAGAGACTCGTCGCCGAGGCCGAGAGGAAGGGCACCGTGCTCGGCGTGCGTGCGGTCGAGGAAGACGACGTGGAGATAGCTGCGCCGTGGCAGCTGCCGCCCTCGGGCCGCACGCAACCCGCCCTGATCCGCGGTCCCTTGCCCTCCAAGGTGCACCTCGTTCTTGCCGACCTCGTCTATGTCGACAAGGAAGGCCTCCCGCCGGCGCTCCTCAACCGTCTGATCCGCCTCGCCGCCTTCCAGAACCCCGAGTTCTACCGAGCCCAGGCGATGCGACTGAACACCTTCGGGAAGCCCAGGATCATCCACTGCGCGGAGGACTTCCCGCGGCACGTCGGCTTGCCGCGAGGGTGCCGCGAAGACGTGGTGGCGTTGCTGGAAGGGCTCGGGGTTCGGGTGGAGATCGAGGATCAGCGAGTCGGCGGGGAACCTGTCGGCGTCGCCTTCCAGGGCACCCTGTCGGATCGCCAGAAAGAAGCCGCCAGCGCCCTCCTGGCCCAGGAAACCGGGGTGCTGTCGGCGGCGACCGCTTTCGGCAAAACGGTAGTGGCGTCCTGGCTCATCGCCGCCCGTGGGGTCAACACCCTCGTCCTTGTCCACCGCAGGCAACTCCTGGACCAGTGGAGGGAGCGGCTGAGCGAGTTCCTCGGCGTGCCCGCGAAGGAAGTCGGGCAGATCGGGGGAGCGCGATCAAAACCGACGGGCCGCATCGACGTGGCCATGCTCCAGAGCCTGGGGCGAAAGGGAGAAGTGAAGGACCTCGTGGCCGCCTATGGGCACGTCATCGTGGACGAGTGCCACCATGTCTCGGCCTTCGCCTTCGAACAGGTGCTGCGGAAGGTGAAGGCGCGCTACGTCCACGGCCTCACCGCCACCCCCATCCGCAAGGACGGCCACCACCCGATCATCACCATGCAGTGCGGGCCCATCCGCTATCGGGTCGATGCGAGGGCCGATGCGGCCCTTCGGCCCTTTGAGCACGTCGTGCTGCCCCGCCCGACGGGGTTCCGGGTGGAGGGCGACGCGATGGAGTCCGGCATCCAAGCCCTTTATGGGCGCCTGGCTCTCGACGAGCAGAGGAACGACCGGATCCTTCGCGACCTGGTGGAGGCGGTCGAAGCCGGGCGTTCGCCGCTCCTGCTGACCGAGAGGGTGGAGCACCTGGAGGCCTTCGAGGCTCGGATCGCCGCGCTCCCGTACCGGGCGGTCGTGTTTCGGGGCGGGCAGGGGAAGCGGCAGCGCCGCTGCCTCCGGGAGGAGTTGGACGCGATCGACGCCTCGGAGAAGAGGATCATCCTGGCCACGGGGCGCTGCATCGGCGAGGGGTTCGACGATGCGCGGCTGGACACCCTCTTCCTGGCCCTGCCGATCTCCTGGCGGGGCACGCTCCAGCAGTATGCGGGGCGTTTGCACCGGAGGCACGCCGACAAGAAGGTGGTCCAGATCTACGACTATGTCGACGCGGAGGTCCCCGTCCTCTTCCGGATGTACGAGCGTCGCCTCAGGGGGTACCGGGCGATGGGGTACGCGGTATCGAACGCATCGTACTGCGGCCCGGGGAGGCTCTGATTCTCCTCTGCCGGCGTGATGGCCAAATCAGATCGCACCGCCGACGGACGGGCCCACGTGGGCGGATGATGTCGGACACAGGAGGCCCAATGTGGCCCCGAGCGCCGGAGGAGCCGTCCTCCGCGGTCGGAAGCGGCCAGTCCTGGCCCCTTCGGGCCACTTTGGCCGCGACGGGACACGAGAGGGCACAGAGGGACCGCTGGGGTCTGCCACGGCCACGATAAGGGGCACCGAGGGCCCGAAGAGGTCGCGGAAGGGCCCAAGTGGCCCAATCTGGCCCAACCCAGCCCGTCGAGGGCTCGGAAGGGAGCCGATGAGTCCGCTGGCCGTGGCGTCCAGGGGCGTGCGGTTCTCGGATGGTAGCACGGACCCTCTCCCTAGACGTTTCCGCCTGCGATGGAGTTCGCACCCCCGGAAGCTTACCTTCCTTTGCGGCGATTCCCCGAAGAACGAGGCAATGGAGGTGGCGGGACCGGCTTTTGGGCTCTTTGCTCTCAGAAGTTTGCACCCGCGGAAGCTTACCTTCTTTTGCGGCGATTCCCCGAAGAACGAGGCAATGGAGGTGGCGAGGCCGGCTTTTGGTCTCTTTGCTCTCAGAAGGTCGCACCCGCGGAAGCTTACCTTCTCTTGCGGCGATTCCCCGAAGAAAGGGGCAATGGAGACTCCGAAGCCTTCTCTTGGGCTCTCAGCGGACCAAAGTTCGCACCCCCGGAAGCCTACCTTCCTTTGCGGCGATTCCCCGAAGTTCGACAAGAAGGGAGGACGCCGTGGACTTTCGCACCCCCACACCACAGAACCCTTCTTCATTTTGCGGCGATTCCCCCCCCCTTTCCTGTGCGTGTGCTGCGGTGGAGGACTCGTCGAGGGGGCGTCTGGCCGTCCGTTCGTCCGTCGTCGCCTCCCCCCTGCGCGTCACGGATGGGGTGGCGGAGGCGAGCCAAGCCGGGCGTCACGGTGATGTTGCCGAGGGGGACCGGGGCTGGCTCTCGACGCCGACGTGCGAAGCCGAGACTCCGGAGGGTGAGTCACAATAGCCCGTGTTCGCTAGACAAAACGGCGCATCCTAAGGTAGTGTCCGGCAACCGATCCGAACGGGGATCACGGGGGCGGCCCACAAGAGCTCCCACGGAGCCACCGCCGAGCGGTCGCACCGCTTCGGTGGCGCGCGCTGCTTTTCGCTGCCCGCCACACCTGGCCCGCTGATCATGGGAACGAGCCCCGCGCTTGTGTCCATTGCGCAGGAGGGTACGCGTGCCGACCGAGGCGGATACCTGCCGCAAGTACGTGGCGCCGAAGCTCCAGGCGGCGGGGTGGGACGACGAGCCCCACTCGATCGCGGAGCAGCGGACGATCACTGACGGCCGGATCGTACCGGTAGGCAAGGGCTTCCTGCGGAAGCCTCCGAAGCGCGTCGACTATCTTCTCCGCTACACCCGCGACTTCCCCCTCGCCGTCGTCGAAGCAAAGGCGGCGTACAAAGCCGCCGCCGATGGGCTCCAGCAGGCGAAGCAGTATGCCGAGATGCTGGGTTTGAGGTTCGCCTACGCCACGAACGGACACGAGATCGTCGAGTTCGACTACTTCAAGGGCGTTGAGTCCCCGCTTTCAGCGTATCCGACGCCGGCCGAGCTCTGGGACCGGTACCGCGCGGGCGCCGGCATCGTCGACGACCAGACCGCGGAGCGCCTCCTCACTCCGTACAACCACACTGCCGGGAAGAACGAGCGCTACTACCAGCAGATCGCCATCAACCGCACTGTCGAGGCAATCCTCGGGGGGAAGCGCCGCCTCCTGATCACCATGGCGACCGGCACAGGGAAGACCTACGTGGCCTTCCAGGTCTGCTGGAAGCTCTGGAGTGCGCGGTGGAACCGCACCGGCGAGCACCGCAGGCCGAAGATCCTCTACCTCGCAGACCGGAACCTCCTCGTGGACCAGCCGAAGGACGGAATGTTCGCCGCCTTCGGCGACGCCCGGTTCAAGATCGAGTCGGGCGAGGTGGTGAAGAGCCGCGAGATGTACTTTGCCCTCTACCAGGCGCTGGCCGAGGACGAGCGCAGGATCGGCCTCTTCAAGGAGTTCCCGCCCGACTTCTTCGACCTGGTGATCGTGGACGAGTGCCACCGGGGCAGCTCCCGGGACGATAGCTCCTGGCGCGTGATCCTGGAACACTTCGCCCCGGCGGCGCAGCTGGGCATGACGGCCACGCCGCTGCGGGAGGACAACCGCGACACCTACGTCTACTTCGGCAATCCCCTCTACCAGTACAGCCTTCGGCAAGGGATCGAGGACGGCTTTCTCGCTCCCTACCGGGTGCACCGGATCGTCACCGAGTGGGACGCGGCCGGCTGGAGACCGAGCAGGGACGAACTCGACCGCTACGGGCGTCCCATCCCGGACGACGAGTACCAGACCAAGGATTTCGAGCGCGTCGTGGCGCTCCGGGCCCGCACCCAGGCCATCGCCCGCCACCTGACCGAGTTTCTGAAGAAGACGGACCGCTTCGGGAAGACCATCGTCTTCTGCGTGGACCAGGAGCACGCGAGCGAGCTGCGCTCCGCTCTCTCCAATCTGAACAGCGACCTGGTCGCGCAGCACCCCGACTACGTCTGCCGGGTCACGGCAGACGAGGGGGACATCGGACGCGGCCACCTGGGCCGGTTTCAAGACGTAGACACCGTGTCTCCGGCGATCCTCACTACGTCCCAGCTGCTGACGACCGGCGTCGATGCCCCCACCTGCAAGAACGTCGTCCTCGCCCGAGTGATCGGCTCCATGAGCGAGTTCAAGCAGATCATCGGGCGGGGTACGCGCGTCCGCGACGACTACGGGAAGCTCTGGTTCAGCATCTTGGACTACACGGGGTCGGCCACACGCCTCTTCGCGGACCCGGCGTTCGACGGTGATCCCGCGAAGATCACGGAGGAGGAGATCCGGGAGGACGGCGAGACCGAGATCGTCGCCGAAACCGAGACCGAGTACGTCCCGCCCGAGGACGAGCCGCCGGTGATCGTCGACCCCCCGTCCGAGGAGCGCCGGAAGTACTACGTAGACGGCGGTCGCGTCGAGATCGCCGCCCACCTCGTCTACGAGCTCGATCCGGAGGGAAAGCAGCTCCGGGTCGTGCGCTACACCGACTACGCGGCAGAGCGGATCCGGACCCTCTTCCCCACGGCTCGGGAGCTGCGGGAGAAGTGGGTGGACCCGGAGCGGCGGGCCGAGATCATCGAGGGGCTGGCCGAGCGGGGCGTGAGCTTCGAGGACCTCGCCGAGGCGGCGAAACAGCCGGACGCCGACCCCTTCGACCTCCTCTGCCACCTCGCCTTCAACGCGCCGCTTCGCACCCGACGGGAGCGGGCCGAGCGCCTTCGCCACGAGCGCAAGGACTTCTTCGACCGCTACGCCCCAGAGGCCCGGCTGATCTTGGAGGAGCTCCTCGAGAAGTACGCGGAACATGGGGACGCCCAGTTCTCGCTCCCCGACATTCTCCGCGTGCCGCCTCTCTCGGAGCACGGCACCGTGCTTCAGATCAGCTCGGCCTTCGGCGGCGCCGACAAGCTCCGCCGAGCCGTCCAAGATCTCCAGAACCTGCTTTACGCCGCATGAGGCGAATGAAGAATGTCGAATGCAGAATGTAGAAAGGGGGACCGGGGAGAATGAAGAATGTCGAATGCAGAATGTAGAAAGGGAGAGCCGAGAGACATTCAGGAGAGGGCGTTTGCGTTTGCGTGTCGGATCATTGCGCTGCATCGTCAGCTTGTTCGGAGCGACGCGACGGCACGCACTCTGGCTGGCCAGCTCCTCAGAGCGGGGACATCCATCGGCGCGAACCTGGAAGAGGCGTGCGCAGGTCAGAGCAAACCGGACTTCATCTCCAAGTGCGCCATTGCCCTCAAGGAAGCAAGGGAAACCCACTATTGGCTTCAGCTTCTGAGTGCGTCCGGCATGGCACCGGCCGAGCAGCTCGATCCGCTGTTAGCAGAAGCCAATGAACTGATCTCGATCGTGACAGCAATCCTCCGCAAAGCACGATCCAACCAACAAAGAGGACCCGAATGAGTCGCCTGTTTTCTTCATTCTGCATTTTCAATTCTGCATTCTACATTCTGCATTCTACATTCGCGCTCGAGGCACCTCATGGCGCGTAAGTCCGCAGCGCCCACGTCCCTCACCACCGCGCAGCAGCTCGGCAGCCTCATCAAGAGTGCGCGTGACATCATGCGCAAGGACAAGGGGCTCAACGGCGACCTCGACCGCCTGCCGATGCTCACCTGGATCATGTTCTTGAAGTTCTTGGATGACCTGGAACTCCAGCGCAAGGAAGAGGCGGCGCTCGCGGGGAAGAAGTTCAAGGCCGCCGTCGAGCCGCCCTACCGCTGGCGCGACTGGGCGGCCCGGGCCGACGGGGTCACCGGGGACGAGCTTCTGGCCTTCATCAACCAGGAGGAGTGCGTCCGGCCCGACGGCACGAAGGGCCCCGGCCTCTTCGCCTACCTCCGAAGGCTCACGAGCAGCAACGGCGACGACCGGCGCGACGTGATCGCGACCGTCTTCCGGGGCGTCGACAGCCGGATGCGAAGCGGCTACCTGCTCCGCGACGTGATCAACAAGATCCACGGCATCCACTTTACCTCCAGCGACGAACTCCACACCCTCGGTGCGCTCTACGAGTCCATGCTTCGGGAGATGAGGGACGCCGCCGGAGACTCGGGCGAGTTCTACACCCCGCGGGCCGTCGTCCGCTTCATGGTGGACGCGGTGAACCCAAGACTCGGCGAGACGGTCCTGGACCCGGCCTGCGGAACCGGCGGGTTCCTCGTGGAGGCCTTCCATCACCTGAGTCAGCAGGTGAAGACCGTCGCCGACCGCAAGGTCCTCCAGAGTAGTTCCCTCCTCGGCTGCGAGGCGAAGTCGCTGCCCTATCTCCTCAGCCAGATGAACCTCGTCCTCCACGGCCTCGACGCGCCGCAGGTCGATCCGGGCAATGCCCTCCGGTTCAAACTGACCGAGATCGGGGAGAAGGACCGGGTGGACGTGATCCTCACGAACCCGCCCTTCGGCGGCGAGGAGGAGAAGGGCATCCAGGGGAACTTTCCGGAAGACCGGCAGACCGCTGAGACGGCGCTCCTCTTCCTTCAGCTCATCATGCGGAAGCTTCACCGGAAGCCCGGCCGGGGCGGACCCGCCCGCGCCGCCGTCGTCGTCCCGAACGGCACGCTCTTCGGCGACGGCGTGTGCGGCAGGATCAAGGAGGAGCTCCTGAAGGAGTTCAACCTCCACACCATCGTCCGTCTGCCAAACGGGGTCTTCGCGCCCTACACCAGCATCCCGACGAACCTCCTCTTCTTCGACCGCTCCGGTCCGACGAGGGAGGTCTGGTACTACGAGCACCCCCTGCCCGAGGGCCGGAAGAACTACACCAAGACCCAGCCCCTCCAGTTCGAGGAGTTCGGGCCGTGCCTCGCTTGGGGGGGGACGCGCGAGGAGAACGACCGGGCGTGGAAGGTGCCCGCCTCTGAGCTCCTGGCCGCGAACTGCAACCTCGACCGGAAGAACCCCCGGGGTGGTCAGGACTTCGAGCACCTGCCGCCGGAGCAACTTGCCGACGACATCCTGAGGAAGGAACTCCGGATCGCGGAGCTGATGCGGGAGATCAAGGACGCGCTGACGCGCGGAATGTAGAATGACGAATGCAGAATGAAGAAAGGAGGCCCGAAGTGAAGAAGTCAATTCTGCATTCCACATTCGACATCCGACATTCGCCTTCCGCTGGCGGCGAGGTCATCCTCTACGAGGCGGCGGACGGCGGACCGGCAGTGGAGGTGCGCGTCCGAGGCGACACGCTTTGGCTGGACGCCCACCAGATGGCTGCCCTCTTCGAACGCGATCGCACGGTGATCGTCCGGCACATCCGGAACATCTACGGCACAGGGGAGTTGGACCGAGAGGCAACCTGTGCAAAAAACGCACAGGTTGCTGCCGACAAGAAGGTCCGCCAAATGGACCTGTACAATCTCGACATGGCCATCTCTGTGGGCTACCGCGTGAACTCCAAGCGCGGCACCCAGTTCCGCATCTGGGCCACGCGCGTCCTACGAGACCACCTCGTCAAAGGCTACACGGTCAACGATCGACGGCTCAAAGAGCTCCAGCAGGCCGCCCGCCTCGTGGCCGACGTGGCCGAACGGCGGGAACTCTCCGGAGAGGAGGCCGCGGCCGTGCTTCGGGTGGTGGCCGACTACGCGTACGCGCTCGACGTCCTCGACGACTACGACCATCAGCGCATTCAGCTCCGCGAGGTGACTGCGGGGCCGACGGCGGCCCTCACTGTGGCCGAGGCGCGGCGCGTCGTCGAGCGATTGCGGGAGCGGTTTGGCGGCTCGTCGCTCTTCGGCAAGGAGAAGGACGCGGGGCTGGAAGGTTCCCTGGCTGCAGTCGTCCAGACCTTCGGCGGGACCGACGTCTACCCCAGCCTGGAAGAGAAGGCAGCCAACCTCCTCTACTTCCTCACCAAGAACCACCACTTCGTCGACGGCAACAAGCGCATCGCCGCCGCGCTCTTCCTCTGGTTCCTCGAGAAGAACGCCGCCCTGTACCGGCCCGATGGCACGAAGAGGATTGCCGACAACGCCCTCGTGGCCATGACGCTCCTCATCGCGGAGAGCCGGCCGGAGGTGAAGGAAGTGCTCGCGAGGGTCGTGGTGAATCTGATCAACAAGATGAACGGATGAGGAATGTTGAATGATGTTTTGAGTATT
>JACRCS010000840.1 GCA_016218905.1 Deltaproteobacteria bacterium | reverse complement strand
TCCTTCCCTCCGCCCGGCCCGAGCTCCACGACGTAGGAGGCCCGGCGGACGAGCGAGAGGTCGTGCTCCACGCAGACGACCGTGTTCCCCGCGTCCGCGAGCTCCTCGAGGAGCTCGGCGAGCCGCCCGACGTCACGCGCGTGGAGTCCCGAGGTGGGCTCGTCGAGGACGTAGAGCGTCCCGGCCAGCCGGTTGGAGAGCTGGGTGGCGAGCGCCACCCGCTGGGCCTCTCCGCCGGAGAGCGTCCGCATGGCCCGGCCCATGCTCAGGTAGTGGAGCCCCAGCCGCAGGAGGACGTGGAGCTTCTCCTCGATGCGCCAGAGGAGCTCCCGGCCGGCCTCCAGCGCGCCCGAGAGGCTCCTCACCCACTCCCAGAGCTCGCCCAGGCTCAAGGCGTTCACCTCGGCGATGGAGCGGCCCCCGATCCGCACGTCGAGCACCTCGGTCCGGAGCCGGTCTCCCCGGCAGTCGGGACAGGGCGACGGACTGCGGTAGCGGGCGAGGAAGACCCGCACGTGCATCTTGTACCGCTTCGACTCCAGGTAGGCGAAGAAGTCCTCGACCCCCTCCAGCCGGGAGGTGCCCTCCCAGACCTTCCGCCGGACCTCCGGGGGGAGCTCTCCCCAGGGGACGTCGAGCGGGATGCGCTCTCGTTTCGCCAGCCGGACGAGCTCCTCCTGCCACCAGCGATTAGCCGGCTTCTGCCACGGGTCGATCGCGCCGCCGGCGAGCGTGAGGGACGGGTCCGGCACCACCTTCGCCTCGTCCCAGACGAGCAAGGCGCCGAAGCCCGTGCAGGTCGGGCAGGCGCCGAGGGGATGGTTGAAGCTGAAGAGCACGGGGCGGAGCTCCGGAAGATCGACCCCGCAGGGATAGCAGCGCCGCCCGACGCCCACCGGAAGGCGCTCCCCCGACTCGCCGGCGAGCTCGGCCCAGCCGCGAGCGAGGGCGAAAGCCTCGCCGACGGCGCGGGTCAGGCGGTCGAGCTTCTCCGGCTCGCCTCGGACCCGGTCCACGACGACGAGGCACCCCGACGGGAGGGCCGGCGGCAGGTCGGGCTCGTCGAGCCGACGCGTGTACCCGCCGACCTTCACCCGCGCGAAGCCCCTGCGGAGGAGCTCCTCGGCCCACTGGGCGGAAGGGAGCCCCTCGAGCCTCTCGGCCGCCACCTCCACGGAGATCTGGGCGCCGGCAAAACGCGCCAGCGCCTCCCGAGCCGCCGCCGCCGGCGTCCAGCTCCGCGCGGGCTCGCGGCAGCGGGGGCAGCGGAGCTCTCCGAAGGAGGCGTAGAGGACCCGGAAGAGATCGTAGAGCTCCGTGGCCGTCCCCACGATGGACCGCGCGGAACGCACGCTGTTCTGCTGCTCGAGGGCGACCGCAGGCCGGACGTTCTCGAGGCCGTCCACCGCCGGTCGGGCGGTCTTCTCCAGGAGCAGGCGGGCGTAACTGGGCAGCGACTCGAGGTAGCGCCACTGTCCCTCGGCGAAGAGCGTGTCGAAGGCGAGGCTCGACTTGCCCGACCCGGACACCCCTGTCACGGCCGTCAGACGATCGTGCGGGATCTCCAGGTCGAACCCTTGGAGATTGTTCTGGCGCGCGCCGAGGATTCGCAGCGGAGGGGGGCCGTGGCAGGGGTCGAGGTGATCCATGGAGGGCAGGATTATGGGGCTGTTTCGCCCCGGCCTCAAGGCTCAACAGTTGACTTGGCCGGCCGAATCGCTACACTGCGCGCGGGGACTCCTCCGGGTGAAAGGAGAGAGGCTGTGGACCAAGAGTACTCCAAGCGCTTCTACGGGCACCTGGCGCCGGCCTACGACTGGGTCTTCGGCAAGGCCATGGAGGAGGGCCGCCGGGAAGCCGCTCGGCTGGTGCAAAAGGGACAGAGAGTGCTCGAGGTCGGCGTGGGTACGGGGCTTGGTCTCAAGCACTACCCCTCCGGATGCCACGTGACCGGCGTCGACATCTGCACCCAGATGCTGCGGAAGGCGCGCTGGCGAGCCCTGATCGACGGCAACGGCACCCGGATCGACCTGCGGCAGATGGACGCGACGGAGCTCGGCTTCTCGGACGAGTGCTTCGACGTGGTCGTGGCGCCCTACGTCGTCACGACCGTGGGAGACCCGCAGCGCCTCTGCGAGGAAGCGCGCCGCGTCTGCCGCCGGGACGGCCGGATCGTCGTCGTCAGCAACACCCGGGAGCAGGGCCTCGTGGGCGCGATCAAGACGAGCCTGTCGCCGCTCATGGAGAAGGTCGGCTTCTCCACCGATCTCGACGTGGAGGAGGTGATGCGGAGCGCCGGCTTGAGCATCGTCCATTCCAGGCGGGTCAATCCCCTCAGGATCCACAAGTTGATCATCGCCGAACGCGCCTGACCGAATCCTCCGCCGCTAGAGTCTCTTCCCTTCTCTCGAGGGCTAAGTCGGACTCTCCCTCGCGCCCCCGTAGCGAAAGGGATTGGGAGAGGATCGTGAGCCTTTGTTTGAAAACCGTCCTTTTCCTTAAAATTCCGCTTTTGAAGTGAGAATTCCTTTGTTAGACTCGCGGCGTCCTCGCTCCGGGGCGAGGATGGTCGGCGGTTGAGGAGCCGTCGGCGCGGCAACGAATTTGAAAGGGATCGGACAGGCAACCATGTATCAGGACAAGACGCTGACGTGCAGAGACTGTGGCCAGGATTTCACCTTCACCGCGGGAGAGCAGGAGTTCTATGCTGCCAAGGGCTTCGAAAACCAGCCCACCCGCTGTAAGCCCTGCCGGGGCAGAAAGAAGGTGGAGCGGGGCGATCCCCCCGCGGGGGCGCGCTCCCAGAGGGAGCTCTTCGCGGTCGTCTGCGACGACTGCGGCCAGGAGACCCAGGTTCCCTTCCGCCCCAGCCAAGACCGGCCGGTATACTGCCGCGACTGCTTCTCCCGCCGGCGCAATTAGTCCTGCATCCCAGCGGACGCCGAGAGCGGGGCCAGCGCCCCGCTCTCCTTTTGTAGTCACCACGGACCGGTAACACCTGGGCCTGCGCAGGAGACGCCCACCATTCCCCAAGGAAGCCCTTGAGACTCTCCGGCCCCCGATCTCTCGCCCTCGCCTTCTCGCTCCTGGTCCTCACCCTGCTCGTCCGTCCGGCCCCGGCCGAGGTGCCGATCCCTCGGCACCTCGGCCTGCCCCTCCCCCAGTCCCTCGTCTTCTGCGGCGAGCCGGTCCCCCTGGCGCGGGAGGACGTGGCGGAGCGGCTCGACCTGGAGATCATGGACACGATCGGAAGCCCCGTCCGGACCGCGCTCTGGTTCAAGCGGGTTCCCCGGTACTTCCCGGCCATCGAGGCGGCCCTGAAGGAGAAAGGCCTGCCCCAGGACCTCAAGTACGTCGCCATCATCGAGAGCAACCTGCGCGATGACGCGGTGAGTGAAGCCGGAGCGGTCGGTCCGTGGCAGTTCATGCGGGAGACGGCGGCGATGGTCGGGCTGGAGAAGTCGGAGTGGCGCGACGGCGCGCGGGACTGGGTGGATTCCACGCGGGCGGCCCTCACTCACCTCGAGCTTGCGAGATACGGAGCCGAGGGGCGCGGGCGCTATACTAACGCGCCATGAGTCTCGCGTTCGCGCTCGCCGCCGGGTTGTCGGTCCTGCTGCCGGGTCAGCTCGCCCAGCCGT
>JACRCS010000826.1 GCA_016218905.1 Deltaproteobacteria bacterium | reverse complement strand
TGTTCTTGGCCGTGTAGTCGTACGCCGCCTGCGGATCGGCGATGATCTCCCGGGCGGGATCGACCGCCGCCCGCGGGGAGTAGAGGCTCGAGTAGATGTGATCGTCGCGGATCGGGATCTTCGCCTGGATCCCGACGCAGCCCTGATACTTCCGGTGGAGCTCGATGGATTCGGCGTCGATGCCGGTGCCCCGCTTGATCCGCGGCTGGGGCGAGCACTCGTACCACGCTCCCTCGCCCTCGTAGAAGAAGCAGTAGAGCTTCTCCGAGATCCAGCCGGGCGCGCGGGTCTCCCCGGCGAGCCCCGAGTCGGCCGCCGCCTGGGCCACGGCCTCGGCCACGGCCGGCCCGCGGGTGAGGTCGAGCGGGTCGGGCAGGATGCGAAGGGGCGAGAGCCGTGCCTCGGGTACCATGGCGCACGTGGCGTGGACCGCCGCGTTGAACATGGCGTTGTTGATGTCCTTCGCGCGCGCGTCGAGGCACCCGCGCATGAACCCCGGGGAGACCGTCGACGACCGGATCTGAACCGGGTGGATGTCGCTCGCCGCCGCGTACACCGCGGCCCCGCCCGCTTCGGCCTCTTCCGGGCCGATCTCCGGAGTGGGGAGCGCGAGGGCGAACACGATCGGCCGGTCCGCCATGGACCGGACCATCTCGGACGTCATGCAGTTCGCGGTCGAGAGGCCGATGAAGACGTCGGAGCCCCGGATCACTTCCTCCAGGCTCCCCACGAGCCGTTCCGGGTTGGTTCTGCGGGCCATGAGCGACTTGGCCCAGTTCATGTTCTCCATCCGGTGCGGGTGGATGGCGCCCGCGGTGTCGCAGAGGACGATGTTCCCTGCCCCGAGCGTGAGGAGCCGCCGGGCGGTGCCGGTGCCCGAGGCGCCGGCCCCGTTGATGACGATCTTCACCGACCGCAGGTCCTTCCCGACGACCTTGAGCGCGTTCAGGAGCGCCGCCGCCACGATGATCCCGGTGGCGTGCTGGTCGGTGTCGAGCACCGGAATGGTCAGGGAGCGCCGGAGCTGGAACTCGATGGAGAAGCACTTGGGCGCCGTGATGTCGTTCAGGACCACGCCGCCGAAGGAGGGGGTGATGAGCCGCACGAGCTCCGTGACCGCGTCGGCGTCCTTCGCGTCGAAGGCGAGCGGAAACGCGTCGATGTTCGCAAAGGTCTTGAAGAGCACGCTCCCCGATTCGAGCATCGGCAGGGCCGCGAGCGCCGGGACGTCGCCCAGGCCGAAGAGCGCGGAGCCGTCGGTCACGAGGGCCACGTTGTTGCCGCGGCAGGTGAGATCGAAGGAGAGCCCGTCGTCCTCCTCGATCGCGAGGCAGCAGGCGCCCACGCCGGGCGTGTAGAGCCGGGAGAGGACCGAAGTGTCCCGGATCGGCATCTTCGAGCGGACGCCGATCAGGCCCCGGTGCTTCTTTCGCAATTGCAAGCTGTCGGGCAGCGCGTGCGCCGCGGCTGCGGTCATTTCGAACCTCCAACGAAAAAGGGGCCGTCACGGCCCGGGAGAACGCCGAGAGTACAAGCCCCCGGCGAAAGAGTACAGTCCTACCGGGTGACAAGACCTTGATCCATGCAGGAGGGAACGCGCTCCCATCCTCCCGTCATTCCGGCAAGGACAGCCGGAATCCAGAGCGCCACGGAGGCCCCTCCCGGGCAACTGGACCCCGGCAGTCCTTGCCGGGGTGACGAAGAAGAAGACGAGAGCGCCTCTTCCACGCCGCTCTCGCTTCGCCTCTGAATGCATCAAAAGGAAGAGGGCAGGTTTCACCCTGCCCTCCTCTGGCCAGCTGCTAGTAGGCCTTCGGCCGCGGTTTAAGCCTTCCGCTTGCGGCGGAGCAGGCCGAACGCGGCGACGAGACCCAAGAGCCACGCGGGCAGGCCGGCGCTCGCTCCACCGAGGGTGTCGATGAAGCAGCCACCACCGCCGCCGCCACCACCGGCGGCGGGCGGCGGGGCGGGCGGGGTGACGGCGGTGTCGAGGACGAGGCCGGAAGCGGCGATCTGGGCCGGAGTAGCGGTCGCGATGAAGGCATCCGGCAGCCCATCGTTGTCCACGTCGGCCGAGGCGATCGCGGACGACGGGAACTTGTCCGTCGCGTTGAGCACGCCGTCGCCGTCGTTATCCGTGTCGGTCCCGGTGAGTGCAGGCTCGGCGGGTGTGGGTCCGTCGAGCAGCGCGTCACTGGCGGGGGCCGGCAGACCGCTGTCGTCGTTGTCGTCGATGGGCGTGAGGGAAGCGGTCCTCTCGGCCGCAGTGGAGCACCCAGGGGGTGTCCGTGTCGCCGGGACGGGCGTGGGACACAGCGGGAGGAAGGCGTCCGCTGCCCCATCCCCGTCCCCGTCGCCCGCGACCGCCGGATCGGCGGGGAAGGCGTCGTTGGCGTCGGGCACCCCGTCGCCGTCCGCATCCGCGGCGGGCGCGGCCGCCGCCAGCTTGCCGGAGACCACGAAGAGAGGCTGGTTGATGTTGCAGCCCCCGCCGCTGACGGTGAAGGCGTTCCCGTTGGTACCGCCAACGACCGCGTGCTCGGTGGCGCCGTCACCCACGTACTGGCCTCCATTGATGTCCGTGAGCCGCGCGTCGGCGGGGACCGCGCCGAAGTTGTCCCAGGTCAGGAAGGGCCCGATGCCGGCTTGGAGGGCTCCCGCAAAGGCGGCGATCACGGTCGCCTCGGTCCCCGGTAGGGGGGGCGTGCCCACGGCCGGGAAGGTGCCGATGTCGCTGGTGAAGTTGACTTCGGGGCCGCCCGGGACGAGGGCATCGACTACGAACTGCTGGGATCCGAAGGGATGGTTCACGGTGATGGTAGCGGGGAATGGGCCCGGCGCGTCGATCCGGATGCGAATGCGGCCGAAGACGACCTGCTGCAGGTTGGCGGGAGGATCCGTCTGGAAGGCCGCCTCCAGGGCCATGACGAGGAGGCCGTCGCAGCCCGCAACGATCTGTGCCGCGTCGGCCGACCAGTAGAAGAACTCGTCCGGGATCCCCCCCACCTCCGCGAAGGGGGCACCCAGGAGGCACTTGCCGGGGGCCGCCGTGCCGAGGGGCGGCTCGAGGCAGGGCTCAAGGGACAACCCATTGGTGTCCGTGTAGAACGTCGGGAACTGGACGGCGGCGGGCCCGATCGGGGCGGCGGGCCCCACCGCCTGAAGCACCGCCCCCGCGACGGAGGCCGTGCCCACTACTATACATAGGGCAGCTACATAGATTCCTCTTTTCATCGTCCTACTCCTCTTTGTGGGCGGCTCCCGGGGAGTCCCTCCGGCTCGGCGGGGTGGCCGCTGCCCGTTGAATGCGATCACTTCTTCCTGCGGAAGGCCTCGTGGCAGCCCTTGCAGGCGCCGCCGAGCTCGGCTTGCGCCGCCTTCACGGCCTCCAGGTTCTGCGCCCTCGCGGCCGTGGCGAGCTTCGCGCCGCTGGCGCGCGCGGCCTCGGCGGCCCGCGAGAACTCCGCCGGCTTCTCCCAGATGGCTGGGAGCGCGTCGGTTTCGCCCGCCTCCGACCCTTTGGGGAAGAGATCGGAGACCATGGCGGCCGTCTCGGCAATGGCGGAGGCGTGGCCAGGGAGGTGTGTGCGGAGGCCGACGTCGTCCTTGACGATGGCGCTGAGGGCCGCCATGTGACCGGCGGCAGCCTTCATGGTGTTCTGGCGGTACTTGATCATCGCGGCAGGGTCCACGGCGTGGGCGGCCGAGAGTCCGAAGACACCGAGGACCACCGCTGCTCGGAAGGTTAGGCCGACGCTCCTCATCTCCGCTCTTCCTCTCTGCCGGGCGGCGTCGGCGGAGGCTTCTCGACTCCACGCTCTCCCGGCCATTGGGTTCTCGTCAGATAAACGCGCTTGACTCGGCAGAATAGCCCTGTGTCCGGAGTGTGCCAGTGACGAAAGTTCCAGCCATGGGGGTCAATCCGCCCAAAGGCTACCGGGTCGGATCCTTTTGAGCGGGGTAAACCCCGTTTTCTGCGTAAGGAGTCCCCTTACATCGGGTCTGGCAGCGCGCTCGTTCTCAGAGGCAGAACGCTCGTGGCGATTGGGGGATGAAGGTGTTGGTGAGCCGTGCAGGCCGCAGGGGGCACAGGGGAGCAGCCCATTGCGTTGCTCTGATTCCCAGGCGGAAACTGGGGGCGTTGAGGAGACCCCTTGACTGCTCAAGCAGTACTGCCGGGCGATGAGAAAAAAGAAGGGCTTCCCCAGCGCCGTGAAAGCGGCCTCGACGCAGACCGGCTGGGTTGAGGGCTTACGGGCTGCCCGTCCTTCGGAAGGCCCTCGAACCCGCAGGACGGCGGCGCGGGCCGCATTTGACCAACGAGGCGCAGTACCGGGTCGTTTCGGCCCTTGTGGAGACCCTTGCCGAAGAGGACGCGGAGGTGGCAGGCGCGGCCGCCCGCAAGCTGGCCTCCATGGGGATCACGGAAGACGAGGGGCCTCTCTTTGCGAGAGACGCCCTGCTGCGCTTTCGCAGGCGTCAGGTGAGGCGCGAGGTCCCGAGCCCGCCCCCACTTCCACCCCCTGAAACCCCTCCGGACGCGCCCGTGCGACCGCCGCGTCGCGAACGGGCGTGCCCTCCTTCAGAGGGACGAAGAGGCGTCGCCGCCTCCCGCTCGGAAAGGACGATCCTCGGGTCTCTCGTTCTCTCGTTGGGCTGCCCCGTCCTCGTCATCTGCCTGGGAATCTTGTATGGGCAAGGCCTCACGGCGGGGAAGTCGGACTACATCTGGGCGAGCCTCATCGCCTGCGGAATCTGGGCCTATTTCGTCGCCGTGGTAAAGCTGTGTCGCTTCGGGCGACCCCGAGCAGTCCTGGCCTTTGCGCTTTCTACCGCCGCAGGCGTCGTCGGTTGGGGGCACTACGTAGACTATGACTGGGTGGCGAGAGACGGCCTCTACAGCCGGGTACAGCATGACCTGGTGCCGAGAGGCCGATGGATCCCGGGTACCCGAGAGTATCGCCTCTTTCGGTCGGAGGAAGTGGAGCGATATCCGCAAGAATGGAAGAAGTTGAAACGCGAGGAACTGTACGAGCGGTACATTAAGAGGGCACTCGCTGACGAGCGGGCCGGAGGCTTTCTCGGTCACCTGCAAGTGCGAGCGAAGAGGGGCGTCGTGACTCCGCCGTACGGGAAAAGGCTCGCCAGCTATCGTGGCGGGTTCTGGGTCTGGTGGGCCTGGGCGGTCCACGCGTTCCTCTTCGCGGTTGCAGCCCTCCTCTCGGCTGCCGCGGCCTTCATGGAGCGTGAGCGCGGGGGCCCAGCCCCAAGACCGCGGCAAGCGCGAGACCACGGAGGGGATGACCGGCCGAGGGGGAAAGAGGCGACGAGCGATCTCCCCGAGTTCGAGCTCCCGCACCTCGAAGGCTACCGCTCGTCGCGGCCGGTGCGGATAGGCAACGCCGCCGTCTACCAGCGTCGGCGAGCGGCAGGTAATCTTCGTCCAACGCAGGGGCGACGCGGCGTGCCGGCACGCGTTCATCTCCGTGAAAGCAGCGAAAAGAGATACTGAAAACCGACGACTCCATCCGGAAAGTACTTTCCGGATGGGCACGAGCCTAGCCGCCCGTGCGGAACGACGGATAGAGAGTCATCCCTCCGTCGACGATGACGGAAGCCCCGGTGACGTAGTCAGCCTCGTCCGACGCGAGCCACGCGGCCACCCGCCCGATGTCGGCGGGCTCGCCGAGCCGCCCGTAGGGGATCAGGCGGAGGAGCGCCTGCTCGGCCTCGGGCGTCTCCCATGCCGTACGGTTGATTCCGGTGCGGACCGCGCCGGGGGAGATCCCGTTCACCCGGATCCGGTGCGGCGCGAGCTCTTGAGCCATGGTCTTCATCAGCATCGAGAGCCCGCCCTTGGAGGCGGCGTAGTTGGCGTGACCGGCCCACGGGATCACCTCATGGACCGACGAGATGAAGAGGACCTTTCCCGCCGCGCACGAGGCCTCCGGGCGAACGCCGCGCCGGAGGAACTCCCGGGCGGCTTCCCGGGAGCAGAGAAACGCCCCCGTCAGGTTGACCGCCAGCACCCGGTTCCAGTCGGCGAGCGTCATCTCGTGGAAGGGCGCATCGCGCTGAATGCCCGCGTTGTTCACCAGGATGTCCAGCGTGCCGAGAACCTCGACGGCGCGACGGAAGAGCTCGACAACCTGTCCCTCGTCGCTCACGTCGGCCTCGAGCGCCAGCGCCTCCCCGCCGCCGGCGCGGATCTCGGAGGCGACGCGCTCTGCTTCCTCCGATCCTCGAACGTAGTTGACGACCACCGCCGCCCCGTCGGCCGCCAGAGCCTTCGCCACGGCCTCCCCGATCCCGGAGTTTGCCCCCGTCACAAGCGCCTTCTGGCCCGCGAGTCTCTGCTTCATCGGTCCCTTTCGTTCTGAGTTCGGGCGCTGCCTCTCGAGCGTCCATTGGCGTCCCGTCACGGCAGTAGGGGACCGATCCAGGTCTCCCATCGCAAACCCGCTACGCGGGCGAATTCTCGGATGTTGTTCGTGACGAGAGTGGCGTCTTTGGCAAGGGACTGTGCCGCGATCAACATGTCGAGCGGCCCGATCGGGGTTCCTCTCTTCTCCAGATCCGCCCGTAGGGAGCCGTAGGCCGCTGCGGCATCAGAATCGAAATCCGCCACTTCGAATCTAGCCAGGAACCTCTCCAGCTTCTCTCGATTCACAGGCCCTCTCTCGCTTTTGGCGACTCCGAAACGAAGCTCGGCCAAGGTCACCGCCGAAAGCAGCACGTCCCCATAACCGAGGCCGTCCAGGCGCCTCAGCACCCCGTCGTAACCCGGCTTACGGTTGATGAGGAAGATGCAGGTGTCGGTATCGAGGAGGTAACGCATCACTCGTCGAAGTCACGACCTTGCTGCTCCTCCGGCTGCTCGCGCTCGAGGCGGAACTCCGGCTCCAACTCATCCAAAGCTTCCTTCAGGGTTTCGGCCCGATACCGTATCGGGAAGAGCATGACGGCATCGCCCACCTTCTTGACGACCACCTCGTCACCCTCGAAGCGGAACTCCTTCGGCAGCCGAATGGCCTGACTGTTACCATTCTTGAAGATCTTCGCGGTCTGCATCACGTCCTCCTGCTCCTGCCGAGATATAGACGCAGTATATACTCGCACTCCACGCCGTTCAATCCATGAAGCCTCGCGGTGGTACAGACCTGCCGCAACCCACCCCTGGATGCATCTTCCCCGTGATTGGCCGCGTACGCGTCGCGACGGCCGGTCGGCAGAGAGCGGCAACCCACTCCGAGGGAGCGATCATGAAATCGCGGACGCAGTGCTTACCCTGCCAGACCGCTGAATGAGCGGATAGCATCATGTCGTTGCATGAACACCACCGCCGAGACAGGCGTGGAGGTCACAGGCCATATGGCGGGGGCTTGGGAAGGCTGGTCGGTTTGGACGGAAAACGCTGCCGGTTGCTTTGTACTGGACCGGCGTCTCAGTACGGAGCCAGTGCTTCGACGCCGGGGAAAGGCTGGAAATGTTTCACGTTCAGGGTCGCGAGGCGCAGGCGGTGATGGGATGCGGTCGCGGCGATCAGTCAGTCGAGGAAGCCCACGCCATGGCTCAGCCTGAATGGCCGATAGAGCTCGAGCCCGCCTCGGCTGATCCCGGAGTCGAGCTCAAGCACGGTATACGAGACCAGTTCCCGTTCCACCCGGCGCTCCTCACGCCTGTTTCTGCACCCGGCGAGAAGCTCGGCGACAGTGATGAGCGATACGTATCTGGATGCGGGAGCCAGCGAAGAGAGCCAAGCCTTTGCGCTCAACGGGGGAGCTCTTTCCGGGTACTGCAGCCACGCCGTCCGGGTGGGAATGACATGGGCACGAGCCGGTCGACGCATACCGCCGGCCGCGCTGCCTTACGCCTTGTGGCAGGCAACCCAATGGGCCGCAGTGACTCGTCGCAGGAGAGGAGCGACCTCCCGACAGCCCTGGTCCGCCAACCGGCAGCGGGGATGAAAGGTGCACCCCGGCGGAGGATTCAAAGGGCTCGGCACGTCCCCCTTCAGGATGATCCGCTCCCGCGTCTCTTCGACGCTCGGATCCGGGATGGGAACCGCCGACAAGAGGGCCTTCGTGTAGGGGTGCAGCGGCGTCTCGTAGAGGTCCTTCCAGTCCGTGGTCTCGACGATTCGCCCCAGGTACATCACCGCCACACGGTCACTGATGTGGCGCACCACGGA
>JACRCS010000825.1 GCA_016218905.1 Deltaproteobacteria bacterium | reverse complement strand
GGCATCGGGTTCGTCCTGGCTTCGGCCTTCTCGGCGATCCTCGTCTTTGCCCAAGAACTCATCCCCAGGAACGTGGGCGCGGTCTCAGGCCTCGTCTTCGGCTTCGCCTTCGGCATGGGGGGGATCGGCGCCGCGGTGCTCGGCAAATTCGCTGATCGACACGGAATCGAGGCCGTGTACCACGTCTGCGCCTACCTGCCCCTCCTGGGAGCGCTCACCGTCTTTCTACCCGACCTCGGGCGCCGGAGCCGGCCTGCCTAGGAGCGTAAACCTCCGGGATGCCCGGAGGGTTCGCGCCTTGTGTCCGGACGCAGCCGTCGCGCCCGTCAGCCCTTCCAGATGGGTGGGATTTTGGATGCCCGCCCGGGACTCTCTGGCGCCCATGTCGGATCACTGCGGTTTGAATAGAGGGCGGGCCGGAACGGGTTGCAGAAAGGCTGGATCGACTTCTAGCTCTCCGAAGCGGCGTCCGAAACCGGTGGGTTTCTGAAGGATATCCAAGGATTCAGAGACGGCTGATAGCCGGCAAGAGGAGCGCATGAACCCAGGACTCGAGGAGGCCGGCCGCCGAGCACTCTCGCTTGCTCCTGCCAGTGCCCAATTTCGTCCGGCTCGGCGCTCCGCCCGGGTTCATCCCCCGATTCCGGGCAACCCCTCCGCGTGCTGGAGAAGCCCGAGGGCGTCGAGCCGCTCGGCGGTCGGCAGCCCGTCGGGCGACCAGCCGCGCAGTTCGTAGTACTCCCGGAGGAGCTCGTTCCAGGGCACCGTACGGCCGCGGAAGAGGCCGGCTTTGGCCGGCTCGTACCCTTCCCTGGCGGACCAGGCGTCGCTGCGGCCGTCCCACCCGAGGAGCCTGTGGTTGAAGAGCCTTTGGAGCGTGAAGACCCTCTCGCCCACCTCCAGCAGCTCGCCGGCGGACGTGTCCCAGCCGGTGATCCGGTTCAGGAGCTCCGAGTAGGTCGTGGGACCGAAGCCGACCATCAGGTATTGGGCGGCGGAGCCGAACATGCACGCCGCGAGGCAGTTGAAGAGGCAGACGAGGTTCTCGGACCAGAGCGAGAAGAGCGCTTTACCCTCCGTGTTCCGGACCCACGCGAGGTCGACCTTCGGCGGGTCTCCGAAGATACGCGCCTTCAGCTCGGCGGGCATGTCGAGGACCTCGATGGACGCGCGATACACCTCGGCGCAGTCCACGCCGAGGAACTGCGGATACCGGTCCCGGCCCTCGGGCGCGAAGGCGAGCTCCCACACGTTGTGGAGCCGGAGCCAGTCTCCCCCTCTCGGGCTGGTCAGCGCCCCGAAGGCCCAGATGAGGGCCTGCGGGTTGGAATCCTTGAGGAGCGACGGCTTCCCCTTTACGCAGGAGGCCTCAGGCGCCCCGTCCTTCCCGAGCCTTCGCCGCGCCTCGGCCACGCCGTCGGCGAGGAGGTCGCCCAGGCGCCCTTCCCGGCGCGCCACCCTTCCGGCGAGGAGCGCCACCTGCTCCGGATCGCCCCGGCGTAGGGCCACGCCGTCCGTCTCCTCCAGAGTGAGGAAGCCCCTCTCGAAGCACTCGACGGCCCAGGCGACGGCGACGGAGAAGGAGGCGGGGTCGAGGCCGAGCTCCTGGGTCAGGCGCTCGAAGTAGATCCACTCGCCGAAGTCCTCGATCCCGAGGTTTCTCAGGGCGGCGGTCAGGAAGGCCATGTGCCCGCCGAGCTGCCGGAGCCCCGAGCGCTTCCCTTCCTTGACCTGGAGCCAGTGGTAACAGGGGTTGTGGCAGTTGAGGCAGCCGACGTTGCGCAGATGCGGCACGTCGGCCGCGTCCCGGTTCCGCGCGAGCATCGCGCCGTCGAGCGCCCACGCGCCCGTGGTGGCCAGCGCCGTGCTGGCGCCCCAGTCGGTCCAGAGCTTCAGGAAGGGCTCCTCGCGCGCGAAGCGTTCGACCGCCCGGCGGGAGCTCTCCAGGAGGCCCCGAGCGTCGAAGAGCGGAACCTCCCCGGTCCCCCGGACGGCGAGCGCCTTCAGGTTCTTCGAGCCCATGACCGCCCCCGCGCCCGTCCGGCCGGGGCAGGACGTCCCGTCCGCACACGGGGGAGCGTACCGGACGAGGTTCTCTCCCGCGACCGAGGTGCTGAGGACGCGGATCTCCCCTTCCCTCGCCTCCCCGAGCTCCTCCCGGACCGACCGGACCTTCGGGCCGGTCTCCTTGCCCCAGAGGTGGGACGCGTCCCGGAAGCTCACGTCCTGGTCGTCGATGAAGACGTAGACCGGCCGGGGAGACCGGCCGCGGAGGATCACGACGTCGAACCCCGCGTACTTCAGCGCCGCAGGGAAGAACCACCCGAAGGACCCGGACCCGAAGCCGCCCGTCTCGGGGCTGAGGCAGCCGAGCATGGCCCGGCCCGCCTGGGGGGCCGCCGTGGCCGTCCAGGGGCCGGTGGCGATGACGATCTCGTTCTCCGGGCCCAGGGGGTCGACCGGCCCCTGGAAGTCCTTCCAGAGCACCTTGGTGATGAAGCCGTCGCCGCCGAGCCAGAGCCTCGGGTCGATGTCGTACTCCCGCCAGAACTCGTCGATGGGCAACACGGTGGAGGAGTGCGCGGTGAGATCGACGAGGAGGGCGCGACCGGCGTAGCCGCCGGGGATTCCGGTTAGATGTCCGGCCGGGCGGCCTTGGGTTTCCTCCGCGCCCGGGGATCCGCCCCCCTTCCCGAAGCGGAGCGCTCCCGTCGGGCACGACTTCACGCACTCCGGCTGCCCGGAGCAGAGCTCGCACTTGACGACCCGGCCGTCGCGCGGGTCCTGGAGCATCGCCCCGAAGGCGCACGCGCGGACGCAGTCGCCGCATCGCGTGCACTTCTCGTCCGAGATCCGGACGACGCCGGCTTCGCGTTCCTTCATGATGGCGCCGGAGGGACACGCCTCCAGGCACGAGGGGCGCGCGCAGTGGCGGCAGCTCTCGAGCCCGAAGACGAGGTCGTCTTCCTCGTGGATATCCGTGAGGGCATGCCCCTCGTGCCGCGAGATGCGCAGCCGGGAACGGGAAAGACCGGTCGCGCCGGTGTGGAAGGTGGCGCACGTCGTCATGCACCGGAGGCAGCCCGAGCAGAGCTCCGGCACGAACGAGAGCGAAGGGCAGTCGCTCATGCGGGACTACCCGGCGCGCCCGGCCTCACCCGCGGCCTCTGCGCGCGTTCCTCCTCGGCAGGAGAAGGGGCGCGGACCGGCGACGCGGGAAGTCTCCCGTGCGTACAGGGGATCTTGGGCTCGGTGCCCTCCAGGAACCACTCCTCCACGCCGCCGCCGCACGCCCGCCCGGCCAGGAGTCCGGTCCGGGTATCGACGGCCACCTTCACCAGGCCGGCAGGAGGCACCGGTTCGGGGGCTTCCAGGCAGTCGGGCATCCTCTCCACCACTTTCTGCCATACCGGCATCGCATCGTCTCCGGCCATGAGGTGGATGTCTCCGGCGGTATCGGGTCCCAGCCAGACGAGGACGAGGAGGTTCGGGGTGTAGCCGATGAACCAGGCGTCGCGGCCGCCGTCCGAGGTGCCGGTCTTGCCGGCCAACGGGTACTTCCAGGCGAGATTGTGCACCGCGTAGGCCGTGCCGTGGCGGCACGCCCCCCTCCGCATGTCGTTGATGAGGAAGGCGACGGTCGGCGGCACGACTCGCACCGGGCCGCCGATCGGATCGGGGACGGGGGCTCCCGCCGCATCGAGCACGCGGGAAGCGAAGCGGGGAGGGAAGGCCTCGCCGCCGGCCGCGAAGGAGGCGAAGGCTCCGGCGATCTCCAGGGCCGTCACCTCCGAGGTCCCGAGGACGATGGAGTAGTCGAAGCCGAGGGGCGACGAGATGCCCGCCCGGCGACACACCTCGATGGCCGTGCGCGGGCCGACCTCCTGGAAGAGGCGTACGGAGGGCACGTTGAGGGAGTTCTGGAGGGACTTGCGCAGCGTCACCGGTCCGCGAAACCGGCCATCCGAGTTCCTGGGCTTCCAGGGCCGGTCCCTGCCCGGCAGCTCGATGGGTTCGTCAAGGAGGAGCGACGCCGCCGTGAACCGGCCCGAGGCGAGGGCCGCCGCGTAGACGAAGGGCTTCATGAGACTTCCGGGCTGGCGCTTGGCCTGCACCGCCCGGTTGAAGGTGTTCGGTACGCCGCCCCGGCCTCCGACGAGGGCACGCACGGCGCCGCTGCGAGGATCGAGCACGATGACGGCTCCCTGCAGCGCGCCCTTCCCGTAGCCCCGCCGCCGCTCGATGTCGCCAAGTCCGTCGTCGAGCGCGCTCTGGACCCGGTTTTGGGCGACGAGGTCGAGCGGCGCGTAGATCCGCAGCCCCGCCCGCTCCAGCGGCAGCGACCGGTACGCCCTGGCGAACTGATCCTCCAAGGCGTCCACGTAGGCCGAGGCCACGGGCGCGGAGGCGCGCCGGCCGGGGTTGAGGTCCAAGGGCGCCCGGCCGGCCTCGTCCCGCTCCTCCGGCGTGATGCGGCCGGCGGCGAGCAACAGGTCCAGCACCGCGCCGCGGCGGCCCACGGCGGCCTCGGGCTTCCGGAAGGGGTCGTACTTCCCCGGCCCCCGGATCAGTCCCGCCAGCAGCGCGGCCTGGGCAAGCGTGACGCGGCGCACGTCGACGTCGAAGTAGTGGCGGGCCGCCTCCGCCACTCCGCAGATCTGGAGGCTCCGGTCGGCCCCCAGGAAGATCTGGTTCAGGTACACCTCGAGGATGCGGTCCTTGGGGTAGAGCCAGTCCAAGCGCAGCGCGTAGCCCGCCTCCAGGACCTTCCGGTAGAGCGTCCGCTCCCGCGAGAGGAAGAGGTTCTTGACGAGCTGCTGTGAGATCGAGCTCCCGCCCTGGACCGCCTCGCCGGCCTTCACGTCCGCGGTGAGGGCCCGCAGGACGCCCCGCGGGTCGATGCCGTGGTGTTCGTAGAAGCGGCGGTCCTCGACGACGAGCACCGCGTCTCGAAGCACCTGGGGAACGTCGGCGAGGCGCACGGGGTTGCGCGCCACTCGCCTGGCGCCGTAGAAGATGCCGACGCGGGGGGCCTCGGTCTCGACGCTCGCCAGCTCAGCGCCGTAGCCGTCGCTGAGCTCGCCGATAACGCTGCCGCCGTCCCGGAACCGGAGCTTCACCCTCTGTGGAGGCCGGTGGCGTTCGGGCGTCTGGAGGGCCCGCAGGTAGATTTCGAAGCTCGTCCCCCGGCGCTCGTAGCTCCCGGGCTCGGGAGCTCCCGGCGCGGCGGTGTATTCGAGGTCGCGGAGCGCTTGCTCCAGCTCCTCGGGGCTCAGCGGGAGCCCGGGTTGGAGGCGAACCGGTTCGGCGTACACGACGGAAGGCGCGTCCACGGCCGAGGCCTCGAACTCGGCGCGAATGCGCCGGTCCATCCGCGAGGTCGCCCACCAGGAGGCGGCGAGCAGCCCCGCGGCGAGGGCGACCGCGAAGACGCGCGGACGCGTGGCGACGACCGCCCGCGCCAGCCTCGCCAGGGCGAAGAGAGGGGATGTCATCGGACGTCGGACCGCCCGGGAACCACGTGGAACGACGCGAGCCGCCGCCGAGGCGTCGGCTCGCCGTTCCGCTGGTCGGGACGCGTGGATTCAACCGCTCTGCTGCACATCGGCGCACGCCTTGTCGCTGGCCCGGGCTACTCGCGGGAGGAGGCCGAAGGTAAAGAGAGCATATCATACCGCGGCAGGCCCGTTCGGCGCGACTTCTCGAAATCCGAGACTCCTCCTCTGCTTGCGAGCGGCTGGCACCACGGGCTCGTTGGCGGCTCCAGTCGGGCGGCCAGGGTGAGGGTGAGGCAGGTTTCAGGTCGAGGGTGAGGGTTTTTGACGCACGTCAAGGCTCTCGGGCGGAGGGCGTGGGATGGTAGAATGGACGGCTCGAAACCACTCACCTGAGGATAGCCACATGCGTGAGTTCAACGACGCGGACCGCAAGAAGAAGCGCGGCAGGATCCAACTGCCGGAGAACCCGGGGAACCTCTCAGAAGAAGCGCTGGCCGAGCTGGAGAAGGCGGTCCGGGCGGCGGTCAAGGACGGCTGCGTTCCGTGCCCGTCCGCCTGGAGGGTGGCGAAGGACCTCGGCGTCTCGCGCCTCGACGTCGGCGTGATGGTCGACCGGCTCGGCATCCGCGTGAGCGATTGCCAACTGGGCGCCTTCAAGGTCGGGAAGACCTCCTCGATCGGCGAGGAGGCGGAGCCGTTCGACGACGAGGTCGCCCGCCGGGTCGAGGACCTTCACCTGGGCGAGGGGCTCACCTGCTCCGCCCTCTTCGCGCTCGCAAGCGAGCTCGCGATCAGGCCGAAGACCGTCGTCGCCGCCGCCAACGCCCGGAGGTATAAGTTTCGGCAGTGTCAGCTGGGTTGCTTCTAGTGTCCCGTGCGGTTAGTTCGTGCATCGCAACCAGCAGGACGAACGGTGGCGAATCAGCGCCGTTCGGCCAACGCGGGGGCTGAATAGCAGGAAGGAACTTCCTGAACGGGACACTAGGCCGATAGAGGAAGGCCCGACTCGGGACCGGCGCAAGCTGCTCTCTTGGTAGCCTGCTGGGGGTGTCGGCGGGTCGCCGTTCCTGAACCGCGGCCTCTCGATGTTCGAGTGAGGTCCTGGAACGCGCGGCCGCGCGTCACCGGAGGAGGAGCCCGGTCAGGCGGCCCTTCGGGCCTTCAGCCACGCCTCGACGTCGGCGCGCAGCTTGCGCTCGACCGCATCGGCCGCGGGCGCGGCCTCCCCTCGGCGGATCAGTTTGACGGCCGGGCGCGCGGCGGGTTCCTCTTGCTGGTCATTCCTGCGCCGGATGGTAGTTCGGTTCACCATGTACTCGTTGCCTCCTGATGGTCTGACTGTCTCCCCACATGGAAACGGACAGATTGACAGAAACTACTTGGGCGTGAGGAGCAAAACGGTCTTAGCCGGACCTGTTTCGTATGTCCGCAAAACTCGCCTATACGTTTAGCCAGCTCAAGAGCCGCGCGCAAGCCGTTGCTTTCGGTTTTACCCGAACGGCTCCGCAACTTGCACGTTTGGCCCGGTGTGAACCGGCGCGCGGAAGGGATCCGGCACAACCTGCACAGAATATTTGGTGCGCAGAGGCTCTTCTACTGCTACTTCGCGCCAGGGTCGGCGCGCAAGTCCAGAAATCACTACTCTTTCCAACCACTTGCGCCAACTCGTCAGAGGCGGGTGCCCAGGGGGAGCTCCGGGCCGGAGAATTCACTTTTCGGCCGGCTTCCGGGCGGGCTGAAGGATGACTGTTGAGGTTGAGGCTGCGATTGAGGGATGGGGGGTGACGACGCAAAAGCTCCCGGACTGGCCGGGCGGTCCCGTCGCAGCGCGTCGCCGCTCCTGCTCCTCCGTGACCTCGCGGCGCAAGTCCCTCCGTGGACTCGTTCCGCCCGTGAAGATCCGGGGAACCGCTACTCCCGATCCGCCCCGGTGAGCCCTCGGGTGAGGACGAACGCCGCCTGGAGGGCCGAGGTGGGGCAGAGCGGAAAACACTCCTTGCAGTTCCAGCACTCCTTGGCGGCGATCTCCGGGATGAAGCTGATCTCCCGCCTCGCTCCCCGGTCGACGAAGGTGAGGGCGTCCTTCTTCTTGACCTCGGCGCAGTAGCGCACGCAGAGGCCGCAGAGGACGCAGAACGAAGCCTCCCGCTCGAACCGCGCCCTATCGGCGCCGTACTCCTCGGCCAAGGTCATCAGCTCGGGGGAGTCCGGAGCGTGGGCGAGGAGCATCTCCACCAGCGTCTTGCGGATCTCGTCGATTTGCTCGGAACGGGTCCGGACCGCCAGGTTCTTCTCCACGGGATAGAGGCAGGCCGCGACCAGGTTCTTCCTGCCGCGGGACTCCACCTCCACCGTGCACACCCGGCAGCCGCCGTAGGGTTCCAGGATATCGGCGTGGCAGAGCGTCGGGATGGAGATCCCCGCGCTCTTGGCCGCCTCCAGGACGGTCATCCCTTGGGTCGCCTTCACTTCCGTCCCGTCTATCTGCAGTACGACTTCCGTCATCGCAACACTCTCTCCGACTGGGATGCGCTTCTCGCGATCGTTCTGCCCGATCCGGACCGGCTCAGGCGGCCTGGGCACCGGCCTCCGGACGCAGCGCCTTGCACGCCTGGGCCGGGCACCGCTTCTCCTTGATGTGCGCCTCGAACTCCTCCCGGAAGTACCGGAGCGCGCTCCGGAGCGGGTCGGGAGCCGTCCTCCCGAGGGAGCAGAGTGAGGCCGCCTTCGACACGGAGGCGATCTTCTCCAGTTCCTCGAGGTCGCCTTCGCGGCCCCTTCCCTCGGTGATCCGCGTGACGATCTTGAGCATCTGGCGGATGCCCTCCCGGCAGGGGACGCACTTCCCGCAGGACTCGGTCGTCAGGAAGCCGAGGAAGAACCGGGTCAGGTCGACCATGCAGGTGTCTTCGTCGACGACGAGCATGGCGCCCGCACCCATGGGAGCGCCGAGCTTCGAGAGCGCGTCGAAGTCGAGAGGGGTGTCGATGAGGCTCTCTGGGATGGAGCCCCCCATGGGCCCGCCGAAGTGGACGGCCTTCAGCTTCTTCCCGTTGGGAACGCCGCCGCCCATCTCGTAGACGATCTTTCGGAGCGGGGTCCCGAAGGGCACCTCCACGACGCCGATGTTCGCGATGCTGCCGGACATGGAGAGGAGCTTCACGCCCTTGCTCCGCTCCGTCCCGATAGCCGAGTACCACTCGGAGCCGTTGTTGATGATCAGCGGGACGTTGGCCCAGGTCTCGACGTTGTTGAGGTTGCTCGGCCGGTCCCAGATCCCGCTCACCGAGGTGCGGATGTACTTGGGCCGAGGCTCGGGGTTCTTCCCCTCGATGGAGCGCATGAGGGCGCTCGACTCGCCGGAGACGAAGATCCCGACGTCGAAGTGCACCTCGACCTCGAAGTCGAACCCGGAGCCGAGGATGTTCGTGCCCAGGAACCCGTACTCCCTCGCCTGATCCAGCGCCCGGTTGAGGTTCTCGAGGAGCATCGGGCTGTCGTGGCGCGTGTAGATGAAGCCCTGGTGGGCGCCGATGGCGTAGGCGCCGATGATCAGCCCCTCGAGGACGGCGTGGGGGTTGCCCGTGAAGAGGGCCCGGTCCATGAACGCCCCGGGCTCGCCCTCGTGGCCGTTCACGATCACGTACTTCACCTGGCCGGGCGCGTTGCGGGTGGTCTCCCACTTCGACCCGGCGGGGAAGCCGCCGCCCCCGCGGCCGCGGAGATTGGCCTTCTTCACCTCGTCGAGCACTCCCTCGGGACTGAGCTGGAAGAGCGCCTTCGAGAGCGCGCCGTAGCCGCCGAGGGCGAGGTAATCCTCCATGCTCTTCGGGTCCAGCCGGCCGTTCTTGCCGAGGAGGTACTCGGTCTGGCCGTTGTAGAAGGGGATCTCCTCGCGCCGCAGCGCCTTGGCACCGGTCTTCGGGTCGGCGAAGAGGAGCCGGTCGACGGGCTTCTTCTCGACGGTCTCACTCACGATCTCGGCGGCGTCCTCGGCTGCCACCCCCACGTACCAGAGCTCCCGGGGGTAGACGACGACCACGGGCCCCTTCTCGCAAAAGCCGAGGCAACCGGTCTTCCGCACATCCACCTTCGCCTGGAGGGAGCGTTTCTCGATCTCTTCCTCGACCGCGCGAAAGAGGCGCTCCTTGCCGAGCGTGTGGCAGTTGGGCGCTCCACAGATCGCGATGCACGGTTTCTCCGGATCCCTCTGCGCCAGGATCCCCTTGCGGACCTCTTCCAGTTGCTCGGGCGAATCGATCCTCATCGTTTTCCCTTACTCGACGCTCTTCAGAACGTCCGCTGTCTTTTCCGGAACCATCTTGCCGTGGTGCTTGCCGTCGATCTCCACGACGGGGCCCAGGGCGCAGCAGCCAAGGCAGTTGACCGTCTCGAGGCTGAACTTCGAGTCCGCCGCGGTCTCGCCCGGCTTGATCCCGATTACCTCTTCGAGCGCGTCGATGACCTGCTGCGCGCCGCGGAGGTGACACGAGGTGCCTGTGCAGATGTGGATCTCGTGCCGGCCCTTGGGAACCAGGCTGAAGGTCTTGTAGAAGCTCGCGATCTGCCGGACCCGGGCCAGCGGCACCTCGAGCCGGTCGGCCACCCGCTCCAGCGCTTCCTTTGGGAGCCAGTGGTGCTCGTGCTGGATGTCCATCAGGATCAAGATGAGCGAGCTCGCCTTGCACCCGTGCTTTTCGATGATCTGGTCGATCGTGGCATTGTCCATCGTGGCGTCCTAACCTCATGAGCTGTGAGGACCGGTTGCCGGTTCTCGGTCGTCGGTTTTCGGTTTCGCCGCTCCCGCCCCTCCTGGGCTCCGCGGCACTAGCCCCTCCTGGGCGTCGTCGGCCTTTACCCCGAACCGACAACCGAGAACCGATAACCGGGGCGCGCTCGCGCCCGGGGGGTCCTAAACCTGCCTCTCTTCCAGCGCCCCGCTCACGCGAGCGCGAACCGCTCCTGGCCCTGGTCGTACCGGACCAGTCCGTGCCGCGCCGAGCTGCCGAGGTGCCTCGACACTTCGGAGGGGCTCAGGTGGAGCTTGTCGGAGATCTCCTCCAGGGAGAACTCCCTCTCGCCGAGGAGCAGCATGATCTGACTCATGGCGAGCTTGTCCGCCAGGAGCTCGCGGAGGACCTTGTCGACCTCTTCGCTGTCGAAGAACGCCCGGTACTCCTGCTCCGTCTTGAACTTCACCCGCAGCCTCTCCCGCTCCACGAGACGGACGTAGGGAATCATCCGGGTGAGCGCCTCGAGCTTGAGCTTCAGCGTGGCGGCGTCGATGCCCTCGCTCTTGCCGAGCGGGCCTGCCTGCTGGAGCTGCTTGCTGAAGTCGTTCATGACCTCGGCGAACCGGATCCCCTCGCCGGCGGAGATCCACTCGATCCGCAGCCGCGCGGGGTTCACCCCGACGTAACCGAGGAGCTTCTTCGCGAGCTCCACCATGTGGAGCGCGTGGTAGTTGCCTTCCGTGACGTAGTGGCAGTCACCGAGGTGGCACCCCCCGATGAAGACGCCGTCCTTCCCGTTCGAGAAGGCGCGCAGGACGAACCCCAGGTCCACCCTGCCGGTGCACATGACGCGGATGAGCTTGATGTCGGTCGTATATTGTAGTCTGGACACGCCAGCCAGGTCCGCAGACCCGTACGCTCACCAATTGCAGACGAAACCCAAGATGTTCGGCTTGAACTCGAGGTCCATCACTCGCTCTCCTACCGGTAAGTTCCCCCTCCCCCCGCGGGAGGGGGCAGGGGGAGGGGGGTATGTGCGTCGCCGAGCCCCCCTCACCCCAACCCTCTCCCGCCAGGGGAGAGGGAGTGAAT
>JACRCS010000844.1 GCA_016218905.1 Deltaproteobacteria bacterium | reverse complement strand
GCCGACTTCGAACGGCTTTCCCGCATCGGCAGCGCCCGCGGCCTCCAGGTGGTGGCCGTCAACGTCGACCGCGAGAAGCCCAGCGCCGAGGACGTGGCCCAGATGACCTCGGTCCTGCAAACCGCTGAGGTCAGCTACCCCGTCGCCGTGGACCGCGAGCTCACCCTGTACGACGCCTGGGGAACGAACGCCGTGCCCTCGGCCGTCCTGGTCGATGCCGCGGGAAAGGTCCTCGAGGTACTCGACGGCTACCCCCCGGAGGGCAGTGAGGCGTTTCGGCACGCCGTCGTGGCCACGCTCGGAGCCGTACCCGCCGGCAGCATCTCGGCCGCGGGCCCGTCCGCGGCGTTCGCCCTTCGGCAGGGCGCCTCGGCGAGCCGGGAGCGCTAGGCAGCGGGGCCCCCCCCGACCCCGGAATCCAGATCCTCGAGCGTGTGCATATACGCCTTGGTCGTCGTGAGAGCAAGCTGCCGCGACGCCTTCCGGGCAAAGCTCAGGTCTCCCGCGGGTCGGAGCCGGTAGCTCACGAACGGGCTTTCGGCTCTTCCTCGCGCGCAATCCGGCAGGGCGGGCCAGCGATAGCGGGCAATCCTGCCGCGGGACCGCTCGCTTCAGTCACCCGAGTGAGCAGAGATCGCGGAGGAAGACGTCCTCGTGGCGTTGGGGTTCGTCGCGCCGACTGCGCCGGTGCGAGCGATCCGGCCTCTCCGGAGGCCCCGCGTCACCCACGAAGGCTCCCGGACGCCACGCGACGGCGCTGACTCGAGCCCAGGAGGGCTGTGGCGGGTGCGCGGGCCCGCGGCTAGGATTTCTTCGTGGTCTTGGCGTAGAACGTCCCGTACCGGCGCTCCACGTGGTCGCTCTCGCAATGAGGACAACGCGGCCGGGGTAGCGCTTCCAACTCCTGGACCGACAGGAACGCGGTGAACTCCTGGCCACAGTCTACACAGCGGTACTCGTAGGTCGGCATGACAGTCCTCCCCGCTCGGGGGGTTCGAACACCTCCGGCGTCGACCACGGATCGCGTTCGCTTCCCTCACCCGAGCTCACAGAGATCGCGGAGGCAGACGTCCTCGTCGGCGTGCCGCTCGTTGCGCCCTGGCCACCTCCTGCTTCGCGGCTCCAAAGACGGGCCGAGGTCAAGGGGGGCCGTTCTCGCGCGGCTCGGGCCCGTTCACTCCTCGTAGTGGTACGAGTCGAGGAATTTCTGGAGAGCCTCCTCGGCGTCCTTCAGCTCTTTCGCCCTGGCGGCCAGAACCGCCTCGCCGCGCTTGCTGCGCCCGCGCTGGCATTCGGCGAGCTGATACTGCGCCGCCGCCCGCTCGTACTCCGCCTTGAGGATGACACCGCGGATCGCTTCCGGCATGGAGTCGAAGCCCACGGTCTGCATGTCCGCCGCCGTGAAGGAGACTCCCTCGATCCCCCCTTTGGCGTAGACCGCCTCCCACTCTGACCCGAACCGCCGGCGGAGCTCCTGCTGGGTGAGGTTGCGGAAGCTCTCCAGGACGTTGCGCACGCGGTTGAGCGTTTCGAGGCCCTCGGCGGGAGCCAGCACCCGGTCGTAGAGCTCTCGCTTGGCCGCTTCGTGCGCCGGGTCGCCCTTGAAGTCGAGCGCCGCACCCGCCGCCCCGGCGCCGAGCATCACCGCGCACGCCACCACACCCACCATCGACCGTCGCATTCCCTGCCTCCTTTCTCGCCGTCGTTGCCGGCCCTCGGCTCCTGCGGGCCGCAGGATTCTCCGAACCCCGCCCCTCTCCGCCCCTGAGGCCTTCTCCCGCCCCCTGCGAAACGCCACCGGGGCAAGCCCGGCGGGGGCGTCGCGCTCTCCCCGCACGCTACACGGCGCCGGCGCAGCGTCAAGAGGGCGCGTCGTCGGGAGGCCCTGGAGCTGGAGCCGGCCGTGGATGTATCGGGCGAGCCGCCGCGGCCGGAGAGCAGACGCGTATCGTCCGGTGCGGCGCGGCTCCTGCCGCCTTCCCGCCGGGCCTACTCGTGGACGCGAACGATGACCGCCTGGACTCGGTTCACGTCGACTACGGCATCGAAGTACTCCCGGCCGGTCAGTCCGCTCAGATGCAGGAGCTCGTTCGTAACGGTCTTGACCTTGCCGGTCAACTCTTCGCCGGCCAGGAGGCGGACGGTGACCTTCTTCCCCTGGTGCCCTTCCAGCACCTTCTGAATGCTGTCCCCGGCCTTGACCACCGGAGCTTCGCCGAAGCTCGCCGAGGCCCACGCAAGGCCGAGAGCCACCAGCACGATCGCCCGTAATGCTCTTTTCATCGGTACTCCCCTTTCATGGGTGAAACGAGTCGTCGTCCCTGTCCATCCAGCCGGTCGCCGGTGTCTGCCGCCCATCCGCCCGACGTTTCCCGATCGATGACGCACGCCCGGAAGATCGAGCTGCCCTGGGGCCCGTCTCGGAGCCTCGCCCTCGTCGTTCCCTGATCGCTTGTGCATCCGCGTCCTCGCCGCGCCCCGAGCCGTCCGCCGACGGCGCGGACCCGCAGACCGGACGAAGGTCGTGAAGGTCGAGGGCCACGAGGATCGGGCCCGCGAGGGGCTCGTTCCCCCACGGCAGCGGCAGGACCCGTCTCGTCGTCGGAGCCTTGTACCCGTTGAAGTCTCGGTAGTCGG
>JACRCS010000843.1 GCA_016218905.1 Deltaproteobacteria bacterium | reverse complement strand
GAGGACGTCCGCGTCGTGGAGGGCGATGTACTCGACGTTCCCCTGCGCGAGGAGGTAGCCGAAGCCCATCCAGCAGGCACGCCCCTTTCCACGCTCGCCGAGTGCGAGGTCGGCCTTCTTGAGCTTCTCGAGCAGGGTCCTGACGCCCGGGCCGTCGTTCCAGAGGACGACCGTTCGCCGCTTGAGGCGCTTGAAGTACTCGAGCGCGCCCCGGTACCCCGCCTCGTCGGCCTGGTCGAGGGAGATGAGGACCGTGTCGAGGTAGGGCGCCCGGGAGATCTCGTCGCAGATCTTCAGGAGGGCGGGACGTTAGCGAAATCGCTCATGCCCCATTCTATGGCGCGCACCACGGCAGCATTCGCCGAATCGGTTTTCAGCTACCGGGTGCTTTCCGACCTGTACCGGCACGCCGCACTCTCGGCCGTCCCCCGAGTCCGCTGAGAGCCGCGTGAGCGAAGCCGGGTGGTCTCGTCTATTCTGCCCGACAGTGTCTGGACGGAGGAGAGCGGCTATGGGGGATCTCGAGACGCGGGAATCGTACCGGAGGACCGTCGGAGGCCGTCCTGCCAGGGGCTCGGCGCGATGAGCGGTTTCTCCGCTCTCGACTGGGTCGTCGTCGTCCTCTACATGGGAGGCATCGCGGCCTTCGGCCTCGCCAAAGGGGGGAAGCAGGCCTCCGCGAAGGACTACTTCCTCTCCGAGAAGAAGATCGGCTGGTGGGCCGTGACGGCTTCCATCGTCGCGACCGAGACGTCGGCGCTGACGTTCATCTCCGTTCCCGGGATGGCCTTCAAGGGGGCCTGGGGCTTCCTCGAGCTCTCCTTCGGTTATCTCCTCGGGCGGATCGTCATCGCCTGGGTCCTCCTCCCGCGCTACTTCGAGGGCGAGCTGACGACCTCGTACGCGCTCCTCGAGAGGAAGTTCGGAGTCGGGGTGAGGCGGATGGCCTCGGGGACGTTCATCCTGACCCGCATCTTTGCGGACGGCGTGCGGCTCTACGCGACGGCCATTCCGCTCGTCATCATCTTCCGCGGCTACAACCTCTTCTCGGGTATCTCCGACCCGACGCTCTACGTCGTCGCGATCCTCCTCACGGCGGCTGTGACCGTCGTCTACGTGCAGGTCGGCGGCGTGAGGGCCGTCATCTGGACCGACGTCATCCAGCTCGGCGTCTACATCCTCGGAGGGTTCGTCGCCGTCTTCGTTCTCGTCCCGAAGATCCCGGAGCTCGGGGCGAAGCTGGCGGCTGCGGCGGCCGCAGGCAAGCTCACGGTCTTCCAGACGGACGGCGGCTTCCTGATGTCGCCGTACCACGTCCTGACCGCGATCCTCGGTGGGGCCGTCCTCTCGATGGCCTCCCACGGCACCGACTACATCATCGTCCAGCGCCTCTTCTCGACGGAGAGCCTGCGAGACAGCCGGCGCGCCCTCGTGGCGAGCGGCGTCGTCGTCATCCTCCAGTTCGCCCTCTTCCTCGCCGTCGGGACGCTCCTCTTCCTCTTCTACGGCCCGCTCGAGCTGAAGGGCGACGCCGTCTTCCCGAAGTTCATCGTCGAGCAGGTTCCGTCCGGCCTCTCGGGCCTCATCATCGCGGGGCTCCTCGCCGCGGCGATGTCGACGATCTCCGGCTCGATCAGCTCGATCTCGAGCTCCACGGTCTTCGATCTCTACGCCTCGACGAAACGAGGCCGGGCGGCGAGCGAGGAGCACAAGCTCCGGCTTTCGCGCCGGGTCAGCTTCGGCTGGGCGATCCTCCTGACGGGGGCGGCGCTCATTTTCATCGGGACGGGGCAGGCCGTCGTGGAGCTGGCGCTCAGCATCGCGTCGTTCACCTACGGCGGCTTCCTCGGCCTCTTCTTCCTCGCGGTAAGGGGGAAGACGACCTCCCGTTCGGCCGCAATCGGCTTCCTCACGGGCGTCGGCACGATGGTCTTCGTCGTCCTCGGGACGAAGCTCGCATGGCCGCTCTACACGCTCGCGGGGAGCCTCGTGACGGTCGGCGTGGCCTGGATCGCTTCAGCGGTCGAAGGACGCACCCGGACAGCCTGACGAGACCTGTCTACCCGCCGATGGAGGCCATCGTGGAGCCGATGGTCATGGCGATCGGGGGCTGCTTTCCCGCGACGTAGAGCGCCGCCGCTTCCGCGACGTAGGCCTCTCCCCGGCGGAGGAGGTCGACGAGCGGGAAGGCGTGGTCGTCCATGAGGCAGCGGCGAAGCCGCCCGCGGGCGTCGAGTCGAAGACGGTCGCAGTCCTCGCAGAAAGAGTGGCTGACTGGGTCGATCCAGCCGGCGACGACCTCGCTCCCGCGCCAGGCGATCGCCGTCCGGCGGGCGGGGGCATTGGGGCGGGACGGGAGGGGCGCGAGGTCGGCTCCCTCCGCTTCGAGCCACTCGCGCACCGTGGCGCCCGAGACCCTTTCGGCAAGCGCCCAGGCGGCCTCGGTCCCGGTGTGCATCAGCTCGATGAACCGGATCTCGACCCCCTTCTCAGTGGCGAAGTCGAGGAGGGTGGGGACGTCTTCGCGGAAGGAGCTCCGACGCAGGACCGAGTTGATCTTGAGCGGCGTCAGGCCCGCCTCGAGGGCGGCATCGATGCCGGCGAGAGCCTCCTCGACGCGGCCGCCGCGGGTGAGCTCCCGGAAGCGGGCGGCGTCGAGCGTGTCGAGGGAGACGTTCACGCGCGCGAGGCCAGCCTTCGCGAGGTCTCGGGCGGCGGCCGCGAGGCGCGTGCCGTTCGTCGTCATCGAGATCTCGAGGACTCCAGGGATCGCCGCGACCATCTCGACGAAAGCGGCGACCCCGCCACGGACGAGAGGCTCCCCTCCGGTGACCTTGACCCGGTCGACGCCGTACCTCGCCACGAGCCACGCGACCGCCGCTGCCAGCTCGGAGAGCGGCGGGATCTCGCTCCGCGGGACGAGCGGGAAGGCGTGGTCGTCCATGAGGCAGCGGCG
>JACRCS010000819.1 GCA_016218905.1 Deltaproteobacteria bacterium | reverse complement strand
GCATCCTCCACCTGGGCGGCACGCGCGAAGCCCGCGGCCAATGTGAGTGCTGCGAAAGAAACGGCCATGGTCTTTGACAAGTGCCTAAACATTCCCTATCTCCTTTGAGCTCGTTCGTTACGTCTGTTCAGGTCGTTCAGCCACTTCGGCGTCGGACGATCCTCGCTTCGGATATGCCCGGGGTGGTGTCCGCGTTTCCGTTGGAGCGCTCAGGCGGGCGTCGGAGTGAAATCCCGGTGACGGGCGTCACATCGGCAGGAGAAGCCGGGTGTTCCCAGCGGCAACCGGGCCCGGCGTGCCGGTCTTCGCCGCGCGCAGGTCGGCGACGTTCACGATAGCTGTCGGTTCCGTGGCCTAGCCGTTCCCTGGATTCCGAGCGGGACTGCTCGCTCCCCGCGCGAGCCTCACGCGTCTCGAACGTCCTTGAACGCGCGATCGATGCGCGCGCCGGTTCATGGCCCTTCGGCGCTGACCGCTTTCTTCACGGCACGCTCGAGCGCCCGGACCTCCTCGGGCGCCAGATCGGACACCGCGACGAAGGTCATCGTTCCCGAGTCGAATCGGAGGACGTTCATGCCGTTTCGCGAGCCGTGCTCGAGCAGGAATGGGCGACTCTTCGGCCAGACGAAGAGGCTCGCATAGTGCTGACGACGCCGGTACACCAGCGCGGCGACTGGCCTGTCGTCCAGGTACTCGACCCTCCCTCCCTCCAGAGCGAAGCCAGCGGAGGAGAGATCAGGTACGGGCGGTGAGAAGCCCAGTCTGCCAGCGAACCAGGGCTTGACCGCGTGCTGATCCGAAGAGGGAGCGTCCACGAGCCGGCCAGACACGAGCGCCCGCACGTGCGCGGAGACGGCGCTGCGGACGGCGAATTCCTCTGGTCCGGGTCGAGACAGGGTAACCGCCATCGAGAAAGCCACGAGGAGCAACGCGGCAGCCAGAGGCAGCCATGCGAGCAAGGGGCGCCAGCGACGCCTCGACAGCCCGTTCGACGGAGCTGCCGCTCGCAGCGCCGCCCGGACCCTTGGCGCGAGACCGGCGGGAGCGGGCCGCCGTTCCAGGCGCATCCGGATCGCGTCGCTCAGCTCCCGAAGGCCCTCCGCCTCGACGCGGCAGGAGGCACAGCCCTTGAGGTGTTTCGTGACGTCCCGGTCCGTGACGGGATCCAGCTCGCCGTCGACGTGCGCGTCGAGCAGCTCACGCACATCGGGGCACGTCACGGCTGCGCTCCCGCCGCCGCGCCAAGTGCGACCCGGAGGCGCCTTCGCGCTCGTGAGAGGCGTGACATCACGGTTCCGATCGGGACCCCGGTCACGCGAGCGATCTCGCGGTAGGGCAGCTCCTCGAGCTCGTACAGCACGATCACCTCGCGGAACTCCGGCGGTAGCTCGTCCAGCGCCTTTTCGAGCGCCTCGGCGTCCGCCCCGCGGAGTGTCTTCGTTTCAGGATCGGGCGTCCTCTCGTCAGGGAGCGGAGCCTCGTCGTCGAGCGGCTCGAACGCCCTCGACCGTCGCATCAGGTCGAAGCAGCAGTTGCGTACGATCTGGAGAATCCACGGCCGAGCGTCACCGCTCCGAAAGCCGTCGAAGAACCGGAGCGCGCGGAGATAGGCCTCCTGTACGGCGTCCTGGGCATCGGCGTCGCTCTTCGTGAGCCAGCGGGCAAGGTCGTACGCTGCATCGAGGTGCGGCAGAAGCAACGTCTCGAACCGTCCATGATCCCGAGCCTCCAAGTCGCCGCCTTTCCCTCACCACAGGAGACGGAGCCCGTCGCAATTCTATTCCCGGGAATAGGACCTGCCCCCCCGCGGTCTCCACCCCGAGGAGGTGGTCCATGAGCACCGAGACGACGCGAAGGGAGCTCCTGATGCTGGCTGGGTTGGGCGGTGTGGTTTTCGCCTCCGGCCTCTCCGGACGACTCGCGGCGGGACAGAAGGACGAGGACGACTTCTTCTTCCTCCAGCTTTCCGATACGCACTGGGGTTTCCAGGGGGCCCCGAACCCGGATGCGGCGGTCACGCTCCGAAAGGCCGTCGCCACGGTCAATTCGCTCGACGTCAAGCCCGACTTCCTCGTCTTCACCGGCGACCTCACGCATACGACGGACGATCCGAAGGTCCGAAGGGCTCGAATGGCGGAGTTCCGCGACATCGTGGCGGCCTTGAACGTCAAGGACGTGCGTTTCTTGCCTGGCGAGCACGACGCGTCGCTGGACAAGGGAGAGGCTTATCAGGAGCGTTTCGGCGAGCTCAGGTGGGCTTTCGACCACAAGGGGGTCCATTTCGTCGGGCTGGACAACGTCTCGGACCCCTCAGGAAGGCTCGGGGAGGCGCAGCTCGCCTGGTTAGCCGCGGACCTCGGAAGAACGAGCTCGAGTACGCCCATGGTCGTCCTGACGCACCGCCCTCTTTTCGATCTCTACCCATCGTGGGACTGGGCCACGAAGGACGGCGCCGAGGCGATCAGGATCCTGAAGAGACATCCGAACGTCACGGTCTTCTACGGCCACATTCACCAGGAGAACCACCGCGAGACCGACGGCATCTACCACCACTCCGCCAGGTCCCTCATCTTCCCGCTTCCGTCACCGGGCTCGGTGCCCAAGCGGGCGCCAATCGCCTGGGACCCGGAGCATCCGTACAAAGGGCTCGGCTTTCGGACGGTGGCGGCGAGCGCGAAGAGCCGCGATTTTCGCGCCACCGAGTACCCGGTCGTGAGGAGCTGAATGACGCCGACGGTTCTCCTGCTTCTCGCCGCCCTGGTCGAAGGCGCATCGAAGGCGCCGGCCGTGCCGGTGCGCAAGATCCCCGTCGTGGCCAAGAAGTTCACGTTCACGCCGAGCGAGATCGTCGTGAGGAAAGGGCAGACGGTCGAGGTCATCCTGACGTCGGCCGACCGCGTACACGGCTTCGAGCTTCCCGAGCTCCACGTGGACGTAATGGTGGAGCCCGGCAAGACGACGAGGGTGACGCTCAAACCGGAAAAAACCGGCCGATTCGAATTCCACTGTAGCGTCTTCTGCGGGAGCGGCCACGAGGAGATGGTGGGGGCGCTCGTCGTCTCCGAGTGACGGGGCAAGGCCGGGAGGACAGGTCTTCCAGCCAGACCGGGCGCGTCGGATCGCGCACCGTCGGCCGGCCTGCCCGGTGCGTTCGAGCGGTCCGCACGTCAAGGTCGACGGCGGCCTCATCCGCGAGATCGGCTTCCAGGGGACGGGGTGCGCCATCTCGAAGGCGTCGGCCTCGATCGATGCAGGACGCCACGTCGTCCACTGCTGCGGCGCCTACTCGAATCCATCTGATCGCCGGCAAGCTCGATCTCAGGCTTGCCCACACGAAGTGACGAAGATGCCTCCTCTCTCCTCGGGGACTCTCCCCCTCGACGTCATGCCGGCTT
>JACRCS010000824.1 GCA_016218905.1 Deltaproteobacteria bacterium | reverse complement strand
GCCCGCGACGCCCCCGTCGCGGGCCTTCCGGGACCGGGGTCAACCAGAATCAGCGGACGAACTTCCGGATCTCCTCCTCGAGGAGGCCGGCAGTGAGCGGTTCGAGCTCGTAACGGACGCGGACGGCCGGCTTGGCGATCTTCAGGACGCGGGTCAGGTCGATCGGCGTGCCGACGAGGACGAGATCGCACGGGGTCTTCTCGATCGTCTCCTCGAGCTCGGCGATCTGCTGGGCGCTGTACCCCATCGCCGGGAGGATCCCCCGGGCGTTCGGGTACTTCTCGTACGTTTCCTTGATGGAGCCGACGGCGAAGGGGGTCGGGTCGACGATCTCGGCCGCTCCGTTGCGCTTCGCGGCGACGACGCCGGCGCCGTAGGTCATTCCGCCGTGCGTCAGCGTCGGGCCGTCCTCGATGACGAGGACCCTCTTGCCCTTGACCATCTCCGGCTTGTCGCACGTGGCCGGCGAGTTCGCGCGGAGGATGCGGGCTTTCGGGTTCACCTTCGCCGCCGCGCCTTCGATCGACGCGATGTCCTTCTCGTTGGCCGAGTCGCACTTGTTGATGAGGATGATGTCGGCGCGGCGGAAGTTCGCCTCGCCCGGGTGGTACGACATCTCGTGTCCGGGGCGGAGGGGGTCGGCGATGCAGATGTGGACGTCGGGCCGGTAGAACGGCAGGTCGTTGTTGCCGCCGTCCCAGAGGATGACCTCGGCCTCTTCTTCCGCCGCCTTCAGAATCTGGCCGTAGTCGACGCCGGAGTAGATGATGAAGCCGTTGTCGATGTGCGGCTCGTACTCCTCGCGCTCCTCGATCGTGCACTTGTGCTTGTCGAGGTCCGAGTAGTCGGCGAAGCGCTGGCAGGCCTGCTCGACGAGGTCGCCGTAAGGCATCGGGTGGCGGATGGCGACGACCTTCTTGCCCATCTTCTTCAGGATCGACGAGACGTAGCGGGTCGTCTGGCTCTTGCCCGCACCCGTCCTCACCGCCGTGATGGCGATGACCGGGACCATCGACGGGATCATCGTCCGGTCGTTGGCGAGGAGCTTGAAGTCGGCCCCCGCGACGATGCAGCGCGAGCCCAGGTGCATGACGGTCTCGTGCGAGACGTCGGAGTACGAGAAGACGCAGATGTCGATCCGCTCGTTGCGGATGAGGCGCTCGAGGTCGTCCTCGGGGACGATCCGGATCCCGTTGGGGTAGCGGGGGCCCGCGAGCTCGGCAGGGTAGCGGCGCCCGGCGATGCCCGGGATCTGCGTGGCGGTGAACGCGACGACCTCGACGGACGGATCATCGCGGTAGGTCGTGTTGAAGTTGTGGAAGTCCCGGCCGGCGGCGCCCAGGATCGCGAGCCGACGTACGCCTTTCACCATAGAGAGAGTCTCCTTGAGCCGCATTCTAGGCCGCTCCGCTGGTGCTCGGGAACCCCTTGGGGTCGGAGCTACATTTTACACACGATCCTGAGAATGGCTCTCCGATTCGGCCCCGGGCGTAACAGGACTCCCATGGGCCGGAAGAGACACAGTGAACGTCGAACCCTGGCCCGGACGGCTCTCCACGGCAACGTCTCCCCCCATCATCCGGGCGAGCCGGCGGGTGATGACGAGGCCGAGGCCGGTCCCTCCGAAGCGCCTCGTCACCTGGGGATCGGCCTGCTCGAAGGCCCGGAAGAGGCGGGAGATCTGCTCCCCGGTCATGCCGATGCCGGTGTCCGTCACCGAGAAGACCAGCCGCTCGCCGCTGCCCGTCCCGTCGCGCCGTATCCGGAGCAGGACCTCCCCGTCGTGCGTGAACTTCACGGCGTTCGCGAGGAGGTTCAGCAGGATCTGCAGGACTCGCGTCGGGTCCGCGTAGAGGCGTCCGGCTGTCTCCGCACCCTCGACGACGAGCCGGTTCCGGTTGCGCCCGGCCAGAGGGCGCATCGTCTCGATGACGTCGCCGACGAGGACCGCCACGTCGAACTCCTCCGGCGAGAGGTCGAGCTTCCCCGCTTCGAGCCGCGAGAGGTCGAGGAGCTCGTTGATGAGGCCGAGGAGGTGCCGGCCGGCCGCGTTGATCTTCCCCACGTCGGGCCCGAGGTCCTCGAGGCCGCGTTCGGCGATCTCCTCGGTGAGCATCTCGCTGTAGCCCAGGATCGCGTTGAGCGGCGTGCGGAGCTCGTGGCTCGTCGCCGCGAGGAAGTGGCTCTTCGTCCGGTTCGCCTCCTCGGCGGCCCGCCCGGCCTCTTCGGCCCGCTCTCGTTGCAGCTCCGCCTCGCGCAGGGCCTGTTCCGTCCGTTCCTTCTCCTCGCGGAGGCTTCGGGTCCTCTCCTCGACGATCTCGACGAGCTCGCGTTCGTGCGCCTCGAGCCGGGCGACGCGGAACCGGTAGCCGGTATACGCGACCGCGAGCGCGAGCGTCCCGAGGAGGAGCCAGAAGAACGGTCTCTGGTCGAGGCGCGGGCGGAGTCGGAACGAGAACGAGGCCTCTCCCTCGTTCCAGACGCCGCTCTCGTTGGAGGCCGCGACGCGGAACGTGTACGAGCCCGGCGAGAGACTCGTGTAATAAGCCGAGCGCCGCGTCCCGACGTCGACCCACTCGCGGTCGACCCCCTCCAGCCGGATGCGGAACTTCACCCGCGACGGGACTCGGAAGCTGAGGGCCGTGTAGTGGAACTCGAACCGCTCGGCCCCGGGCGGCAGCTCGAGGAACGCGCGCGCCGATCTCGGCTCGCCGTCGACCCTGACCTCCTCGACCTGGACAGGGGGCGGGACCGGGTTCTGGACGAGGCCGGACGGGTCGACCGAAACGACCCCCTCGATCGTCGGGAAGTGGAGGCGGCCGTCGGGGCCACGGGCCCCGGCCGGCTGGTTCGCGCCGTTGCACTCGCGGTTCCGCATCCCGTCCTCGACGCCGAACACGCGGCAGGTCACGCGCCGGGCTGCGCCCCGGACGAGGGACTCGAGCTCCCGGAGCGAGACGGAGTAGATCCCCCGATTGCACGAGATCCAGAGGTTCCCGTGCCCGTCCGGGAGAGCGGCGAAGACGGCGTCGTCGTAGAGCCCCTCTCGCATCGTGACCGGGAAGAAGCGGCCGTCGCGGAAGCGGTTCAGGCCGCCGCCGTAGGTCCCTACCCAGAGCGTTCCGTCTGCCCCCTCGTGAATCGTGTTGACGATCTCGATCGAGAGGCCCTGGGGCGCCCCGAAGCGCGTGAACCGCGCGGTCTCGCGGTCGAACCGGAAGAGACCGGCTCCGTTCGTCCCGATCCAGAGGTTCCCCCTGCGATCCTCGTGGAGGACGTGGACGGTTCCGTTCAGGAGCCCGTCCTTTTCCGAGAAGCGCGTGAAGACGCCGTCCGGTGAAAGGCGCGTCAGCCCACCGCCCCCGCGGGATCCGAGGAAGACGCTGCCGTCGCGCGTTCCCGTCACGGCGCTGATCGAGTCGCTCGCCAGGCCGTCGACCATTCGAAGGGTCCTGACGACGGATCCGCCGCGGACGATGCTGACGCCTCCGCCCCTCGTCCCCAGCCACACCGACCCGTCGGGGTGCTGCCAGATCGCCTGGACGCCCGGCGCGGCCAGTCCGTCGGCCGTCCCGATCGTCGTGACGCTCTCGCCCCGCCGTACGTTGACCCCGGCGGAGTCGGTACCCGACCAGACCGCACCGTCGCGGTCGACGAAGACGGCCCACGTGACGTCCGCAGAGAGGCCCTCCTTCGCTCCCCAGGGCGTGAACGAGGCGTCGGAGAGCTTGTTGAGCCCCCCGTCCTGCGTGCCGACCCAGAGGGTCCCCTCCCGATCCTCCAGGAGGGCGAGGACGTTTCCGTTCGAAAGCCCCTGCGCCGGGGTGAAGGTCGAGATCCGGCCCCCGGCGTACCGGGCCAGGCCTGCCGACGTGCCGATCCAGACCGTCCCGCGGCGGTCGCGCAGGACGCAGTTCACGACCTCCCCCGGGAGGGAGTCCGCAGGCCCGAGGGACTCGACGCGCCCCTCCCGTAGGAGCCGCAGCCCGTGAGACGTCCCGACGAGGAGCGTCCCGTCCGGGGCGGCGTGGACCGAGAGGACAGAGTCCCGGATTCCGGCCGGGACGAATCCCCTGCCCGTGCGCCTGAAGAGGCCCTGCCCCGTTCCCGCCCAGACCGCCCACGTCGAATCGACGGCGAGCGCCCGGACCCCGCCTGGCGCGATCCCGCTGGAGAAGGGCCAGGTCGCGAAAGACCGCTCGTCCCGGCTCTGGAGACCCGCGTCGGTCCCGATCCAGAGGGTTCCGTCGGCGTCCTCGGCGAGGGCCCGGACGATGTCGCTGGCGAGGCCGTCGGCCCGGCCGAGAGTACTAGGACGGCCTTCCTGAAGGACCGTGAGCCCGCCCCCCTCCGTTCCGAGCCAGAGGCGTCCGCGGCGGTCCTCGAGGAGGGACAGCACCCTGTTGT
>JACRCS010000822.1 GCA_016218905.1 Deltaproteobacteria bacterium | reverse complement strand
CCTTGTTCATCTTCTCTATTCCGGAGTGCCCCGGTGAAGATCGCCGGCGTATAGGATCGGATCGAGACCTTGCGTGCAGTAGGAGCCGACGCGATTCTTTTCCCCAGCCCTGAGTTGCCGGCGCTCGACCGGGACCCGCGGTGGTTACTTTCTCGAAGGAGCGACGATCTCCGCGCAGAGGAGGCAGCATGGCCGCAAGAGCGCATCACGTGGTCCCGAACCACGAAACAGGCGGTTGGGACGTCAAAGCGGAAGGCCACCTAGAGCCTATCCGACACTTCGGCATCAAGGAGCAGGCGGTCGACTTCGCCCGGGACCTCAGCAGGACTGAGCACACGGAGCTCTTGATCCACGACAAGCAGGGACGTATCGAGGAGAGGGACAGCTACCGGGTGTGAAAGGGGCGCCAGTGCGCCCCTTCCTGCGGCGTATCATCGGACGGGTCGGACGTGAACGTCGCTCGGAGTCGAGCCGGAAGGAGCCCGTTCGGATCGTTTCTGAGGCGGGCCGATCCCATCCCGCCGGCGATCAACCGCACGACGGCCAGCGACATTCCTCTTGGAACCGCAGGTGTTCGTTGAACCAGCCGACCGCCAGGTCGGTCACCCGCTCGAGGGTTCCGGGTTCCTCGAAGAGGTGCGTGGCCCCGGGCACGAGGTCGAGCCGCCGGAGCGCGCGCATTCGCGCGTAGGCTTTGCGATTGAGCTCCAGAACTGCCGGATCCCGCCCCCCCACGATGAGGAGCGTCGGCGCGACCACGGCTTCCAGGGCTTCGCCGGCCAGGTCCGGACGACCTCCGCGGGAGACCACCGCCCGGATGATGGGCCCGAGCTCCGCAGCGGCGCGAAGCGCGGTGGCCGCCCCGGTGCTCGCGCCGAAGTAGCCGACCGGGAGGAAGACCAGGCTAGGATTGGCTCGCGCCCATTGCGTCGACGCGAGCAAACGACGCGTGAGGAGAGGGATGTCGAACCGGTTCTCGTAGTTCCGATCCTCCGCTGGCGTAAGAAGGTCGAAGAGCAACGTCGCGAAGCCTTCGGCCTGAAGCCTCTCCGCGACCGCCCGGTTGCGGGGGCTCCCGCGGCTGCTCCCGCTCCCGTGGGCGAAGATCACGAGACCCGAGGAACTCTCCGGCTCCACGAGATCTCCGTCCAGCGTCACCTCCCCCGCCGGGATCCGTACGGGCTCTTCATGCCGCTTTGCCATGGGAAGACCTCCAGGTGCCCGCCTCGTTCAGGAGCCTGGTGACTTCCGCATCCGAGACCTGCTCGAAGTTCCAGTAGAAAGCTCCGACCGCCCGAAAGAGCTCGGGAGTGGCGAGGCAGTAGAATTCGTCCGCGAGTGCCCGCAGCTCGTCCGCTGTATCCGGGGGAGCCACGGGCACGGCTACCACCAGTTTCTGCAACTCCTCCTTCCGGAGGGTCGCGATCGCCGCCTTCATCGTAGAGCCGGTCGCAACCCCGTCGTCCACCACAATCATCACCCGGCCCTTCAACGCCGGCAACGCGCGGTCTCCCCTGTAGAGATGCGCTCGGCGCCGCATCTCCTGCCTCTGGGCGCCGATCTCCCCCTCGAGATAGCTTGGAGGCACGCCGAACCGGCCGATCACGTCCGAGTTCAGAACGACGCGGTCGGTCTCCGAGACGGCGCCGATTCCGAACTCCGGCTGGCCGGGAAAGCCCAGCTTCCGCACGATCAGCACGTCCAGTTGGAGCCCGAGCGCTCGGGCGATCTCGTAAGCGACGACGACTCCGCCCCGCGGGAGCCCCAGGACCAGCGCCTCTTCACGATTCGAATAAGACCCGAGAACCTCTGCGAGCCTGGCCCCGGCTTCGCTCCGGTCTTTGAACATGCGCATGCTGATCCTCGGAAGCTTCTCCGGACACGGGTACAAACCGAACGGAACGGAAGCGGTGATTCCGGTCCGAAAACCTAATATAGGTCGTTTGCGCGGGCGAGATCGGGGGGCGGGTTCACTGTGTAGCGTTTGTCTCCCGAGGGAGGTGACGCATGGGCGAGGCACGGGCGGAACGGAGGCGTCCAGAGGAAGGGGAAGCGACAGGAGCCCCGAGGCGAGCTCCCGAGGGCACTCCGCGCTCGTTAGCGGTTTCGGATCTGCTCGTAGACGTTCAGGTAGTGCTGCCCCGGGTGGTTCCAGGAGTAGTCGCAGCGCATTCCCGCGAGGGAGAGGTCGCGAAACTCCTCGGGAAACGAGTTCCAAAGGCCGATCGCCCGGTAGAGGGCCGACTCGATCCCGGTCTCGTCCGGCTCATAGAAGACGTACCCGTTGCGCCGCTCCACGGGCTCCGGGTCGTAGTCCCGGTCGAAGACGGTGTCTGCGAGCCCGCCGATCCCACGGACGATCGGGACGGTGCCATACTTCAGGGCGATCATCTGGGCGAGGCCACAAGGCTCGAAGAGGCTCGGCACGAGGAGCATGTCGGCACCGGCATAGACGAGGTGGGAGAGCTCCTCGTTGAAGCTGAGCTCCAGGTGGCAGTCGGGGTTGTCGTTCAGGAGGAGCTTCAGCCGCCAGAACTCGTCATTGATCGGCCGCTCGGGCGCAACCCCCAGCAGCACGAACTGGGCCCCGTGGGAGAGCGCGTAGAAGAGTCCGTGCCGGATGAGATGGACCCCCTTCTGCTCGTCCAGCCGCCCCACGAACGCGACGATCGGCTTAAAGGCGTCGCGGAGGAGGAAGCGGCCGCGCAGCGCGCGTTTGTTGCCGTACTTCCCCTCAGGCTCCTCGACCGAGTAGGGGAACGGGAGGAACGGGTCCTTCTCGGGATTCCAGACGTCGTAGTCGATCCCGTTCAGGATCCCGCCGAACTTGTGGCCCTGGACGTGGAGCTGGTGGCCGAGCCCCCTTCCCTGCTCCGTCTGCCGCACTTCCCAGGCGTGCCGGGGCGAGACGGTGGTGACGAAGTTCGAGTAGACGAGGGCTCCTTTCATGAGGTTCAGCGCTCGGGGGTTGAAGTCGTCCCGGAGGCGGTCGCAGGCGCCGTAGTACCAGGGCCGCCCCAACCCCGTGGCCCAGAGCACTTCGTAGCCGACGACGCCCTGGAATTTGAAGTTGTGGATCGTATAGCAGGCGCGGCAGTGGTCCATGCCGTGGTACTTGTAGATCTCGTAGAGGAGCACCGGCCCGAGGGAAGTCTGCCAGTCGTGGAAGTGGAGGACGTCCGGGCGCTTTCCGGTCTTCAGCAGGAACTCCAGGGCGGCCTTCGTGAAGAAGGCGAAGCGCATCTCGTCGTCGCCGTACCCGTAGCACACTCCCCTCCGGAAGAAGTTGGGTTCGTGGGGATCGATGAAGAAGCACTTTCGCCCGTGCACGTAGCCGAACCACACCGTGCAGCGTATCGCCCCGCTGTACCACGGCACCCAGAGGTCGTGATAGGTGACCTGGAGGTCCCAGATGTGGTCGTACCGCAGGCAGTCGTACTTCGGGAGGATGATCTCGACGGCGTTGCCCCGGATCTCTAGCTCCCTACTCAGGCCGAACACCACGTCGGCCAGCCCCCCGACCTTTGCCACGGGGCTGCACTCCGAAGCGACCATGACGACGAACATGGAGACCCCCTCTGGGACGCGCGACCCCAGGCCCGACTCTGCCGTTCCGGGACGTATACCCGGATCCTCCGGCGACGCAAGACAGGGACCGAACCGGTCGCCTTTTCGCCGATTTAGCCGCTGGAGGCGAAGAGTTCGAGGAGGCGTGCGCGGGCGCGATCGAGGAGCTCGGGGGGCTGCGGCCACTGCTCGAGGATGACAGAGCCGCGGAAGGCGCGTCGCTTCAGGCGCGAGACGAGCCCCTCCATGCCGCTCGGATCCAGGGCCGACGGCCCCGTGAAAGCCGGGAGGTGGGTGTCGGCGTCTCCGTAGTTCTCGTGGAGGTGGACGTGGATGATCGGGACGTGCATGCACAGGTCGACGAACCGGAGGTAGTTGTTCCGGCTCCCCGACCAGAGGTTTGCGTGCCCGACGTCGAGGCACAGGCCGGCGGCTCGAGCGGCACTCGCGCCCTGCCCTTCGAGCTCTTCGAAGAGCGCCTCGAAGTCGGCGGGCCCGGTCTCCGGCGTGTTCTCCAGAGAGAGCCGCAAATCGGCCGACCCGACGCGGTCGAGGAGAGGGAGGACCGCGGTCGCGAACGCTCGGATGTCTCCTCTCGGTGCGAGGTGGATGTTGACGAGGGCGGCGCCGATCTCCTCGGCGAAGGAGACGCTGCCGGCGAGGAGCTCGAAACCCCGCTCTTCCACAGGGGAGGCGTACCAGGGCGCGTGGACCGAGAGGCGGATCCCGCGCTCGCGCGCGGTCTCCCGGATCCAGGCACGCGACTCCGGGCCCAGGTCCGTCTCGGTCCACCCGGCGCCCGACTCCCTCTTGTCGGGAAACCACTCGAAGGCGTCGAAGCCCCGCGAGACCGCGTACCGGAACGGCTCCAGGGGCGGAGCGTGAAAGGCGGTCTGGTTCCCGATGCGGATCCCCTCACCCATCCGGAAGTCCGACCTGGGGCCGCGCCTGGACCACGTAGTACTCGCCCCGGGCGATCGCCCCCTCGACGTCCTGGGCCGAGCCGAAGATCGCTTCGGTCAGCCCTCCCAACTCGGCCAGGGGACGGAGCAGCTCGCGCCGGAAACCCTCGTCCCAGGTCAGGGGCTCTCGGGTGTAATCGAGAGTCCTCTGCCCGGGCGGCGTGAGAAGGAAGCTGTCGTAGAGACCCGCGCCGGCGTAGCCGGCCAGGTCTTCGGCGTTCGAGTCCGACCGTAAGATCAGGCCTGCCCCGTAGAGGCCGAGGCTCTTCGACGGGTATCTCAGGACCGACGGAGCTCCGCCCTGCTTCGCACACGTGAAGCCGAGGGCGAACCCGGGATAGTTCCCGGCGAGCGTCTCGCCGAGCCCCAGGACGACTTCTCCGAAGAGCTCGTCCCGACTGCCCGTCGAGGGGTCGGCCGTGTGGAGGATGAAGCTGTAGTCGGCCTCCACGACCTCCTGGACGAGCACGGCCATGTCGATCTCCTCGTGCGGGATACCGAGGGCCCTCCGGCTCAGGTAGGCGCGTTCGTTCCAGCGGGAGGCCCACACCCTCAGGATGCACGTCCAGAGATCGCGATCTCCTCGCGGCCAGGCCAGGGACGCTTCGGCCATTGCCTGCCGGAGCGAACGCATGAGCGCATCGGGGGGTACGAGGGAGAGGACGATCTCCTTCAGCTCCTCCAATCCCGCACGGTAGTGCGCGTCCCCGAGCCGCTCCACCGCCGCCCGGTACCGCGTCGCGGCCTCGGCGTTGGCCGGGTGGCGCAGGACCGCGTCGAAGGCGCCGAAGGTGAGGGCTGCCGACGCAGGCACCCGGAACCGCTGGGGCAGGGCCTGGCGGAGCCGCTTCAGGTTCGACGATTTGCCCCCGACGAGGTCCCCTGTGAAATCCCTCCAAGGAAGGGCCCAGCAGGTGAGGGCCGGAGGGCGCCGGTGGGGCGCCCGCGCAGCCGCAGAGTCAGGGGCCGAACGCGAGGCGAGGCGCTCCTCCGCCTCTCCGAACCTGACCTCGCCGGCGGGAGTGACCTCCAACGCGACCCAGCACCCCTCCAACGCCTTCAGGGCCGAGAGCGTCTCGGCGTCGTAGCAGGTTGCGAAGAAGACCCCCGCGTTCCTCGCCCGGATCGCGAGGTGGGAGACGAGGTCCACGGACGCCGGCGTGACGACGGCCGAGGTCCCTTCGGGGATCTCCTCCTGCCCCCCGACGGCCTCGGCCAAGAGCACCGCCGGTTCGGGAAAGCGCTCCCCCTGGACTGCGAGGAGCGACGGGACGACTCGGACGCGTCCGGCCGCCCGAGCGCGGCTCACGATCTGCCACGCCCCCAGCCCGGCCGCTTCCCGCAACGCCGGGTGGAGCTTTCGGAGCAGCGCGGAGAGGGCGAAGGCTGAAAGCCCCCGCACGACCTCCTCCGCGAAGAGGGAGACCGTCCATGCCTCGGCGCGAAAGGCCTCACCGAGGCGCTCGGCCTTCGGCTGAAGCGCCGCGTACCACCGGTCCAGGAGCGCGGCGAGCCCCCTCCCCGCGCGCTCGGAACCCGCCTCCGCCCGGAGCAACCAGTCCCGGGCGGCCTCCGGGGAGCGGGGCTGCCCCTCCGCGAGTCGCCGCAGGAACGAGAGGCAGAGGACGAGCTCCGGGTCGGCGTGAGAGAGGCAGACGTTCTCGAGCGTGAAGGAAAGGTGCCGAAGGAGGTCCTCCACGCCGAAGGACCTCTCCAGGTTCCGCTCGATGGCCTCCCGGACGAGGTTCTCCAGCGCGATATCCAGGAACAGGAGCTCCCGGCCTCCAGTTGCCCCGCTCTCCAGCCGCTCGCCGAGCTCCCTGCGGCTCCGGGTCACCCGACCCAGGAGGGCGGTGACCGACAGAGTAGGGTCCGCCCGGTGCCTCCACACGAAGTCCATGTCTGCGTGGAGCTCCGGCGAGAGCCACGGCCTGGCCCCCTGGATCGCCACGCCGAGGTCGGTGCCGGCGTGCACCTCCCGCAGGATCCCCAGGAAGTGCTCGAAGTCCACGATGAGCGGGCCCTTCAGGTGCGGAACGAGCTCCGGATCGGACCGGATGGGCCGCTCGTAACCCTGGAGCCGGGCCCGGCTCACCCCTGCGCCCTCCAGCGTCCGGTAGAAGAGGCCGAGGTCTCCGTCCGAGCGGAGGAAGGCGAGGTACGCCTCACAGATCACGAGGTCGTCCGGCGTCGTGTTGTTGTGGAGCTTCTGGTGCCACTCCTCCATGAAGTGGCCAGAGACCTCCTTCAAGCCGTGCCGGTGCATGATGTGGAGCACTTCGTCCCGCACCCGGTGGGCATCGGCGCCCCGGCCGAGGGTCGTCATCAGGAGCCGGACCCACTCCCGCGCCCGGGGAGCCCCCTCGTAAAGGCGGGCGAGCTTCTGGGTCAGGCGGTCGAGGGCGTGGCCGAGCTCCCGGGGCTTCGTGTTGTAGTTGCGCTGCCAGTCGAGCTGGCGGAGCTGAGAGAAGCGCAGCCACACGAAGAGGAGCGCGAGCGCCTCCGGATCGTCGCCGGCCCGGTCGAGGAGGTCGTGGCAGAAGTCGAAACGGTGCATGAGGGTCCAGGAGTGGGGCCCCATCTCCCGCTCGACGATCCGGCCGGCGAGGTCTTCGAGCTCCGCGCGGCCGAGGAGCGCTCCCGGCTTCGGCGCCACGAGGGGCGCGAAGAAGTCCCGGGCGTCGGCCGGTTTGAGCCAATGGCCGGTGGCGGGATCGTGGAGGACGAAGCGGACCCCCGCCGGCGCCTCCTCCTCCGGGATCCGCAGGTCGACCCGGAAGGCGCTCCCCTCCGCCGCCATCGGCGTCCGGGCCGCGGCGCCCGCCGCCGGCTCGGTCCCCGGGGGCCAAAGGACTCGGGGCGGCTCGACCCACTCGTTCCGAGACCGCGGTGACAGGCCCCAGTGGAGGATCACGGGCCCGGCGGCCGGAAGGCGAACGCCGATCCGGACCCGGAACCCGGCCTCTTCGCGCAGCACGAGCGCCGCGACCGGGCTGTCGCCGGCGAGCTTCGCTTCCTCGAAGACGACCTCGCCTCGGACTTCCGCCCGCAAGGCGTCGAGGAGGCGGTCGGGCGAAGGGCGCTCCCGCAGCTCGAACCGGTAGTTCCTGCCTCCGTTGTTGTCCCAGCGCGCCCCCTCCGGGAAGAAGAGCGCGAACGCCACCGACCCGAAGCTGCCCTCCTCCGGGAACCGGAAGTCCACGGCCGACACGCCGTCCGCGTGCCGGAAAGGGGTCCTCACCGCGCTCCCGTCGAAGCGCTCGCTCCCCTCGGGCCAGAACTCCGGAGGGGGAGCTTCCCAGCGCCGATCCGGCCGGAGGATCCCCCAGTGGAGGACGCAGGCGACGGGGCTCCGCATGCGCAGGCAGAGCCTGAGCCCCGTCGCGTCCGGAACCCTCTCCACCGCCAGGACGAGCCCGTCCTCCGTCGTGATCGTCTCGGTCATGGCAGTCCTTAGGCTTTAGGTTTTAGGCACCTGAGCCATGTCAATCCCTCCCGAGAGTAGACCGTGCCGGTGGAGGAGAGTCTGTGGGCCGGGCCGTCACGGCTGCGGCAGCCCGGCGATAGGCTACCGCCCTCCGCCGCCTCCGCAAGACCCTCCCGTCCTCCGCCGGAGCTTAAAGGCAATACTGTTCACTTAAGGACGGACACGGCCAGACAGGCACGGTGCGGCCCCTTGAGGTGCTGACCTTTCCTTCGAAGGTGGTAGTTGCTCATCTTCCGCTTCACCCCGCGGGG
>JACRCS010000827.1 GCA_016218905.1 Deltaproteobacteria bacterium | reverse complement strand
GGTTCATCGCGTAGTGGAGGAAGCCTTCGAACTGGATCTCGGGGACCGGGAGCAGCCCCCCCAGCGAGAGCCCCAGCGCGGAGCCGACGATCCCCGCCTCCGAGAGCGGCGTGTCGATCACCCGATCGGACCCGTACTTCTCCTGCAGGCCTTCGGTTACGCGGAAGACCCCGCCCTCGCGGCCCACGTCCTCGCCGAGGAGCACGATCTTCTCGTTCCGGGCCATCTCCTGGTCGAGGGCGAGGTTGATGGCCGAGACGAGGTTCAGCTTAGCCATGACCGCCTCGCTTTCTCTCGCGGTCGATGAGGGCCAGGTACTGCTCCTTCTGCCTGCGCATATAGGGGGGCAGCGTCTCGTAGGTGAAGTCGAAGATCGCCTCCGGGCTCACCATCTCCACCGCCCGCTCGGCCTCCGACACCGCCCCCTCGACCTCCTCCTTCGCTCGGGCCTGGATCTCGGCCTCCCGCTCCTCGGACCAGAGGCCCTTCGCCCCCAGGTACTTCTGGAGCCGCAGCAAGGGGTCGAAGGGTTCGTTCTTCCGGCGCTCCTCGTCGGAGCGGTACTTCGTCGGGTCGTCGGCGGTGGTGTGGGGCCCGAAGCGGTAGGTGAGCGCCTCGATCAGGCTCGGCCCGCCGCCGGCGCGCGCGTGGTCCAGGGCCTCCTTCACCGCCCCGTAGACGGCGAGGAGGTCGTTCCCGTAGATCTGGATCCCGCGGAACCCGAAGGCGACCGCCTTCTGGGCGATGGTCTTCGCCGCCGTCTGCCGCGCTCGCGGGACGCTGATGGCGTACTGGTTGTTCTGGCAGAAGAAGACCGTCGGCGTCGCGAACACGCCGGCGAAGTTGAGGGCTTCCAGGGCCTCTCCCTCGGAGGTGGCGCCGTCCCCGAAGTACACGATCGCGGCCGCCTTGCGGCCCTGGAGCTTCTGCGCCCAGGCGACGCCGACGCCGTGCAGGAGCTGACTCCCGACCGGGATCGAGACCGGCAGGACGTTCAGCTCCACGGGCATCCGGCTCCCGCCCTCCTCTCCCATCCAGTACCGGTAGATGAGCGAGAGCGGCACGCCCCGGAGGTACATCGCGCCGTGCTCCCGGTACGAGGGGACGAGCCAATCCCCGGGCTGGAGGAGGGCGCTGCTCGCCTGGCACGCCTCCTGCCCCCAGACCGGGGCGTACGTCCCCATGCGGCCCTCGCGCTGGAGGTTGAGCGCGGTCCGGTCGGCGACGCGGATGACGCTCATCTTCACGTAGAGCTCGAAGATCCGCTGGTCCGTGACGTCCGGGCGGAGCTCCTCGTCGAGCTCCCCGTCTTTGTTCAGGATCTCGAGCCGCTCGCCTCTGAGCGGGTCGAACCGGTCGAAGTACATGGCCGGTGCTCCTATTTCGACTGGCCGCCGGGGACGGCGGGACGATCCCGCAGTGTACCGGGCGCCCGGGCCGTGTCAATCGGCGCGCGGCTGACAACTGCTTTTGCCCCGGCGGGCATCCACGGTACTCTTGTTCGGCGAAAGACCCACGGAGGGAGAAATGATCGCTCTGACCGACGTACAGTTTGCCCATAGAGAGATCCGGGATCGAATCATTCGGACGCCGACGCTCTGGTCCGAGTTCTTCAGCAACGCGTGCGGCGCCGAGGTGTTCCTCAAACTCGAGAACTTGCAGCGCACGGGTTCCTTCAAGATCAGGGGAGCCACGTACAAGATCGGTAAGTCCGCCGCCCAGATCGGAACGAGCGGCATCGTCGCGGCTTCGGCCGGCAACCACGCCCAGGGTGTCGCGCTGGCGGCCCGGAACTACGGGCTGGCGGCGACGATCGTCATGCCCGAGAACGCCTCGCTCAGCAAGCAGCTCGCCACCCGCGGCTACGGCGGGAAGGTCGTGCTCCACGGCGCGAGCGTGGCCGAAGCCCTCCGGCACGCGCAGGCGCTGGCCGAAGAGGGCGGGTTCTTCATCCATCCGTTCGACGACGAAGACGTCATGGCCGGCCAGGGCACCGTGGGCCTCGAAATCGTGGAGGAGCTCGGGACGGTCGACGAGGTCTGGGTCCCGGTCGGGGGCGGAGGGCTCATCGCCGGCATCGCGGTGGCCGTGAAGGAGACCCTGCCCGGCGCGAGGATCGTGGGCGTCCAGGCGGCGGTCTGTCCCTCCGCCCTGGAGGCGAGGCGCCGGGGCGCGCCGTGCTCGGTTGCCGCCTCGGAGACCATCGCCGACGGGATCGCCATCACCCGGGTCGGCGACCGGCCGTTCCCGGTCATCGAGAAGTACGTGGACGAGCTCGTCACCGTGGACGAGGACGGGATCGCGCTCGCCATGCTCCACCTCCTCGAACGGAAGAAGCTCCTCGCGGAGGGGGCGGGGGCGGTCTGCCTCGCCGCCCTCTTGGCCGCGGGAGAGAAGGTGAGGGGGAAGCGCGTCGCCCTCGTGGTGAGCGGCGGCAACGTCGACATGAACCTCCTCGACCGGATCCTCGAGCGGGGACTCATCCGCACGGGGAGAATCCTGCGCTTCGCGGTGGTGCTCCGCGACGCCCCGGGGTCGCTCGCGTCCTTGCTGACAGAGCTCTCGAGCGAACGGGCGAACATCCTCCACATCAGCCACGACCGGCTCCGAGACGACCTCGCGGTCTGGAGCACCCGCGTCGAGATCGAGATGGAGACCCGGAGCGCTACCCACGGCGACCACATCCTCCGGATGCTCCACGCCAAGGGCTTCTCGGTGGAGCGCTCGGTGGGTTGACACTCCTCCCGGCGGCACCAAGCTATGCGGCAGTGGCAAAGCTTGCCCCGACCCGGTCGCCGGGCCGGACGGCAAGGGAGGCCACCGAAAGGAGAAACCGCATGCCCGACAAGATCGTTTGGGAGACCGACTTCGAGAAGGCGAAGGAGCGAGCCCGGAAGGAAGGCAAACCGATCCTGCTCGACTTCTTCAATCCTGGGTGAATTGGCTGCAAACAGATGGATGCAGTTACGTATCCAAACGCTTCTGTCACGACCTACATCACCCACAACGTCGTCCCGCTGAGGATTCCGTCCAATCACGAGTCGCTGGCCCCGTGCTTCCGGGTACAGTGGACCCCGACGCTGCTCTTCCTCGACCCGGAGGGCACCGAACACCACCGAAGCGTGGGGTTTCTGCCGGCCGAGGAGCTCGTCCCGTGGCTCCTCATCGGATCGGCCAAGTGGCGCTTCAACACGAACCGGCCGGAGCTCGCGCTGCACGATCTGGAGGAGATCCTCTCCAGCTATCCGAAGAGCGACTTCGCCCCCGAGGCGCTCTACCTGACCGGCGTCTGCCGGTACAAGACCACCCACGACCCCAAGCCTCTCAAGGAAGCCTACGAGAAGCTCAAGGTCGAGCACCCCGGGAGCGAATGGGAAAAGCGGGCCTATCCCTACAGCCTGCTTTGACCTGAAAACGCAGGAGCGAGGGGTGAGGAGGAGTCCCGCCCCTCTCGCCTTTCGCCTTTCGCATCGCTCCTAATACTACAACGAGGGATCCGTTGTGCTCGTGAGGGGCCGTCACAGGCGTCCGGGGTCCGGCAAAGGGCTTGCGAACCTCCCGGCACCCCAGCCGTCATCGCGAGGCACGAAGGGCCGTGGCGATCCAGGGGCGGCCGAGACAAGCTGGATTGCTTCGCTTCGCTCGCAATGACGATGAGGGCGGGGCTTAAGCCGACGATCGAGCGTCCGCGGCGGCTACCACCCGGCCCGCCCAAACTCTCGTTCTAGTACTAACACCTGACTCCTAACGCCTTGCCTCCCGCGCGCCGACCGTGGTACAGCCTCTCCATTGAAACTCCTCGATAAAGGAGACGTTTTTGGCTCAACCTGCCGACGCTGTCCTCATGGGGAACGAGGCGATCGCTCGGGCGTTCCTGGCTCAGGGGGCCCAGGTCGTCGCCGCCTACCCGGGCACCCCGAGCTCCGAGATCCTCGACGCCGCCGCCCGCTGGAAGGTCGCGGAAGCCCTCGAGCACGTCCACGTGGAGTGGTCCATCAACGAGAAGATTGCCTTCGAGACCGCCTTTGCCGCGGCCATGGCGGGCAAGCGCTCGGCCGTGGCCATGAAGCAGGTGGGGCTCAACGTCGCGTCGGACCCCTTCCTGAGCGCTGCCTACATGGGCGTGGTCGGCGGGATGATCCTCGTCGCGGCCGACGACCCGGGTCCCCACTCCTCCCAGACCGAACAGGACAGCCGCTTCTACGCGATGCTCGCGAAGGTCCCGGCGCTGGACCCGGCGTCCCCTCGCGAAGCGGGCGAGTTCGTGACCCGCGCGTACGAGCTGTCGGAACGCTTCCGGATCCCGGTGCTGCTGCGCCACACCACCCGCGTCTGCCACGCGCGGCAGACCATGGACTTCGAGGCGTTGCCGTCCCCGGGCTCGCTCCCCGCCGCCCGGTTCGAGAAGGACCCGGCTCGTTGGACGGCGACCCCGCGCTTCCGCTTCCTCCTCCACGGCGAGCTGGAGCGCAAGCTCGACGCCATCCGCGGACTGGAGATCGCCCGGCCGCGGCTGACGGGCGGCAACCCCGACGCGCCGCGGGCCATCCTGGCGCTGGGGATCCCGTGGGCCCACCTGACCGACCTCTTCGCCGAGGAACCGGTGCTCGCGAAGAACCTGGCCCTCTACAAGCTGGACCTCGCCTTCCCGCTCGATCCCGAGGCGCTCGCGGCGCTCACGGAGCAGCACGCACAGGTGCTCGTGCTGGAGGAGACCGACCCCGTGGCCGAGCTCCAGTTCCGCTCCAGGCAACGGGTGCGGGGGAGGCTCGACGGCTGCGTGCCTCGAGCCGGCGAGCTCGGCCCGGAGGTGGTCGCGCGCCTGGCCGGCGACTTCCTCGGCGAGCGGCTCCACGTGCCGGAGATCCCGAACCAGCCCGGGCGTCGCCCGAGCCTCTGCGCCGGCTGCGGCCACCGGTCGGCCTTCTACCTCCTGCGCAAGGCCTTCCCCAAGGGGAT
>JACRCS010000814.1 GCA_016218905.1 Deltaproteobacteria bacterium | reverse complement strand
TTAGTTGGTTTCATTGGTTTAGTTGGGTTTAGTTGGTTGAACCAGAGTCGCCGTAGCAACCGAACCAACCGAACCAATCAAACCAACCGAACCAACCGAACCAACCGAACCAATCAAACCAACCGAACCAATCGAACCAATCAAACCAACCGAACCAATCAAACCAACCGAACCAATCGAACCAATCAAACCAACCGAACCAATCAAACCAATCAAACCGACTGCCCCGGCGCCCGCTCCTTGCCCTTCCCGTAGGCCGGGGTACGTTGGGGGCACAGCGCCGCACCCTCGAACCCTTCTCAGGAGGAAACCCGATGAAGAGAGCGCTCGCGATCGTTCTCGCAGTCCTCTGCCTCACCGTGGCCACGAGCTCGTCCATGGCCGGTTCCCGGGGGAAGATGGACCTCAAGGCCGGTGATGAGATCTTCGCTTGCGGCTGCGACGGCTGCCCCTGCCAGACCCTCGCGAGCAACGCCGGCAAGTGCGGCTGCGGACAGGACCTCGTCAAGGCGAAGGTCTCGTCCGTAAAGAAGGGCGCGGCGCTCCTCAAGGCCGAGGGCTGGAAGAAGGAGCGCCCCTTCAAGCTCGCCGGGAAGTTCGCCTGCGCCTGCCCGCCGGAGTGCCCGTGCAACACGCAGGCCCAGCAGGCGGGGACGTGCACCTGCGGGAAGGAGATGAAGAAGGTGAAGTCCTAACGGGAGTGGTCAGTTTTCAGTTTTCAGTCGTCAGTCGAGAACGGCAGACTCACCGGATCTTGGCGGAAGCCCCACCCCTGACGCCGAGCGCGCGCCGACGGGGGCGGCGGGAGGAGGCGAGTGCCGCGCCTTCCCCCGTTCCCCCTCGGCACCTTTGAACTGAGAACCGAGAACCGACAACTGAGAACGCCGGGCCGAAGGCCCGGCTAGATCCGCAGCCCCCCGTCCACCTCGATCACCCGCCCGGAGACGTACTTGTTCTTCAGCACGAACCGGAGGGCGTCGGAGATCTCCTCCCAGCTCGCCATCCGCTGCGCCGGGATGGCAGACTCGATCTTCTGGCGGACGTCCGGCCGCAGGGCTTCGGTCATGAGGGTGTGGACGTATCCCGGGGCGACCGAGGCCACCCGGATCCCGTAGCGAGCGAGCTCCTTGGACCAGGCGACCGTCATGGCCACCACGCCCGCCTTCGTCGCCGAGTACGCCGTCTGGCCGATGTTGCCCGCCCGACAGACGGAGGAGATGTTGACGATCGTTCCCCGGGTCCCCTTCTCGATCATGTGAACGGCCGCCTCCCGCCCGCAGAGGAAGACGCCGGTCAGGTTCACGTCGACCACGGCCTTCCAGTTCTCGATCGGCATCTTCGCCACCGAACCGTCGGGTTTGCGCTTGATCAGGAGGCAGTCGCGCGTAATCCCGGCGTTGTTGACGAGGACGTCGATCCGGCCGTGATCCGCGACGAAGGCTCGGAAGAGATCCTCGACCTGGTCGGGCTTTGCCACGTCGGCCTGGCGGGTCCAGAGGGCGAGGCCGCGCTCCTGGAACTCAGCGCCGAGTGCTTCCAGGGAGTCCGTCTTGGACGAACACACACCGACTCGGCAACCCTCGGCCGCAAGGTCGAAGGCGAACTGCCGCCCCAGGCCACGCGTCCCCCCCGTGATCAGAACACACGTAGAACTCTCGCTCATTGGTCCCTCCGAATGGTTTGGCGCGAAACAGACGATGGGTCGCGACCCTCTCGTGCCGCCCTTCATAGCAAAGCCCGGGGGGTGCGCAATGAGCTGATCGGCTACGAATGGTAGCCGATCGTGCCCTCGTGAAGTGCTCAACAATTGGTCAGCTCTGCGTAAGCTGCGGATTTTCGGAGCGTTTATCTCCTCGCTGAGCGGATGCCTGGAGATCCGCCCGGCGAGAATGATTATGCTAATGAACCCGCTCTTGTGGAGTCATGATGACTAGGGCTCTAGGGAGGTAGTGTCAGGTGGCCAAGGAACCCCCGGTTTCAGACCTGAAGCACAACCGCTCCGCCCAACTCTCGCGGTTGGAGTTCATGGAGATCGGAGACGAGGACCGGCGGCTCCTGCGGGAGCTCGCTCCGGTGCTCTCTCCCCACCTCGATCGGATCATCGATCGTTGGTACCAGTTCCTCCTCACGCGGCCCGAAACGAGGGACCTCTTGAGCAAGTCCCTCATCGAAGGCCACCTGAAGCGCGTCCAGACGCGGTACTTCCGGGAGCTGCTGGAGGCGGCGCACGACGAAACGTACTTCGCCGCTCGGGTGCGGATCGGCTTGATCCACCACATGGTCGGGCTGGAGCCCGACTGGTACATGGGGGCCTACCGGAAGTACTGGGACCTCGTGCAGAGCTTCCTCGAAGAGAGCGGGTTCGAAGAGCGGAAGGTGGTCGCCTGGACGCGGGCGCTCCAGAAGGTCATGTACCTCGACATGGCCCTGGCGCTCGACGCCTACTTCGAGACCTACGTGCGGGACCTGGTCGTCAAGAACGAGGCGCTGCGGGAGGCGGCCGGGGAGCTCGAGATCAAGAATGTCGAGCTCTCGAAGCGGCGCGAAGAGCTCGAGGAGAGCGAGCATCGCTTCCGGAGCCTCGTGGAGACGATGAACGACGGGCTCTTCGTCCTCGACCCCGAGGGCCGGATCACGTACGCCAACGACGAGCTCTGCGAGATGCTCGGCTACCGGCGCGAAGAGCTCGTGGGAGAGCCCGTGTCGTCGTTCCTCAATTCCGCCGGCGGCAGCGCATTGCGCCGCCTCCTCAAGGCGGAGCCGAGAAGCAGGGCGGGCCACCACGAGCTCCGGTGGAAGGCGAGCGGGGGCCGCGAAGTCTTCTCGGTGGTCTCCGTGGCCGTCCTCCGAAACGCGGGAGGTCGGATGAGGGGTTGCTTCGGGGTCGTCACGGACATCACGGACCGCAGGCGGATGGAAGAGGACCTGCGGCGGGCGAAGGAGGCCGCCGAGTCCGCGAACGCCGCGAAGAGCGAGTTCATGGCCATGATCACCCACGAGCTGAAGAACCCCATGAACTCCGTCATCGGGTTCACGGAGCTGCTCCTCGACGAGGTGGACGGCCCGCTCGAGGAGCCCCAGCGGCAGAGTCTGCTGCGGATCGAGAAGAACGCGAAGCACCTGCTCCGACTGATCGAGGAGATCCTCGACTACTCCAAGATGGAGAGCGGAAAGGCGCTGGTACGGTCGAAGATGGGACTCTACTCGCTGGACTTCTCGCTGCGCGATACGCTCAGGGAGGGCGTCGCCGCTCTGTCCGCAAAGGCGAAGGAGAAAGGCCTGCGGCTCTCCTACCGGGTCGGCGGGGACGTGCCCGATAAGCTCGTCGGCGATCCCGACCGCCTCCGGCAGATCCTCACGAACCTCGTCGAAAACGCGATCAAGTTCACCGAGAGCGGCGAGATCGAAGTCTACGCCGAGCGGGAGGTCCAGCGCATCCAGCGCCCGGACCGAAGCTGCCTGCACATCGGGGTGAGGGACACCGGCGTCGGGATTCCCGCCGAGAGGCAGGCGGACGTCTTCAAGCCCTTCGTGCAGCTCGAGGTGAACCGCAAGCGCGGCGGCCTCGGCCTCGGCCTCGCCATCTCGATGGAGCTGATCGAGCTGATGGAGGGCCGCGTCTGGATCGACAGCGAGGTCGGGAAGGGCAGCACCTTCCACTTCACGGCCTGTTTCGGGGTCCCGCGCGTCGTGGCGCCGTCGATCCGGAGTATTTCCGTCCCGACCTCTCCCCATGCCCATCCGCCGCACTGAGCAGGGCGCCCGAAAAAGAGTTATCAGTTATCGGTTTTCGGTTGTCAGCCTCGGTACGCCGCTACGCGGACGGTTGGCAGGAAGTGACTCCGCCCTCTCCTCCGTCACCCCGGCACGGATTGCCGGGGTCCAGTTGCCCAGGAGGGGCCTCCGTGGCGCCCTGGATTCCGGCCATCCGTGCCGGAATGACGATGGAAGACCGGTC
>JACRCS010000012.1 GCA_016218905.1 Deltaproteobacteria bacterium | reverse complement strand
TACTGCCGTTCGGCTTCGCCGACGTCGCCTTCCAAACCCGCCAGGAGGCCGAGCGCGTAGGCGGGAGCGGGCGAGTCGCTCCCGGCTCGGGCGGCCTCCTTCAGGAGCGGCCGCGCCTCGGCGCAATGCCCCTGTTGGAGCAGAACGAAGCCCTGCCTGAACTCATGGGACTGGCCCTCGAAGACCTCCCGCTCCCCGGGTGCCATGGCCTCCAGATAGAAGCCGAAGAGATCTTCCAACTCCGCGTCACCCTCGGACTCTTCCGGAGGCTCGGCGGCGCAGGGGCTCGCGCAACTGCACGAGGAGGCGAAGAGAGGCTGGGGAGGCGCGACGGGCAGGCTCCTGCGGCGCGCCTCGGGGCCGGAGCGGAGGCTCTCGAGCACTTCGCGCGCAGCCTGGCGCAGGTCTTCCTCCCCGGCCGCGAGTTCGAGCGCCAGGCTCGCGTGCTCGCGGGCCTTCTCCCGCTCCGAGGCGGCAAAGGCCCTGGCCTCCTCGAGGTTCAACGCGACGAGGCGCTCGCGACAGCTTCTCGCCCCCTCCGTCGCTTCAGGCGTCTGCGGAGCGGCCTCCAGCGCTTCCTCGTAGTAGGCGAGGGCCTCGGCCCACCGGCCTGCCGCGCGGAGCTTCTCGGCCTTCGCGACCTTCGCTCCCGGTCCCTTCTCCTTCGAGAACCATCCGAAAGCCATGCTCACTCCTGTGGATGAGAGTCCTCGGTGATCAGTCGTCAGTCTTCAGTAAGACGCCGCAGGTGACGGAAGGGCAGCAACTGGCAGACAACTGATATCTGATAACCGGCCCACGCGAAGCCGCTGCCGTGGTAGACTGCGACGACCGGCGCCCACCGGGCGCGTCCTCCTATCCTGCTTCGGAGCGAGTTGAATGTCCAACGGGAAGAACGCCTTCGCGATCGGAGACATCCTCGACTGCATCGAACGCTCGGCCAAGACGGTGGCGAAGAGCCTCGATTCGATGAGAGACCGCGTAGACTGCGACCGGCTCGGCGCCGCGCGCAGAGACCTCCACGCCGCGCTCGGCCAGATCGACGCGCTGCTCGCGTCGGCCGCCGGCGCGAGCTGAGGGTTCTCCGAGGTCCGAGGACGCGGCCAGGCGCGGTCGGGTTCAGTGGTTCCGGCGCCTCGCTTGACTGCCCCGGCGGGCTTGCCTAGAATCCGGGCCCTGCTTGGACCCTTTCGCATGACTCGGGGGCGCACGTGCGCACGATCCTGCTCGCTCTACTAGCGCTCGTGTTGGCGCTCCCCGCCCGGGCGGCGGGCCCGATCCCCGTGGTCGCGACGCTGCCCGACCTCGCCGACTTCACCCGTCAGATCGGCGGTCCGAGAGTGGAGGTGAAGAGCCTCCTCACCGGCCTCGAAGACGTCCACACCTACGAACCCAAGGTCAGCGACGTCAAGGCGGTCTCTCGGGCGCGCGTGATGGTCACCGTCGGCCTCGGCCTCGAGGAGTGGGTGAAGCGCCTGCTCCGCAACGCCGGCCGGGACGGCTTGATCGTGGCCGAGACGTCCCGCGGCGCCTCGCTCATTGCGGACGGGGGCCAACACGAAGGCGGCCACCGACACGGGCCGGCGAATCCACACATCTGGCTCGATCCCGCAAACGTCGCCGTCATGTGCCGGAATATCGCCGCCGCCCTGGAGAAGGTGGATCCCGCGGGCCGGGACACTTATCGGGAGGGGCTCTCCGCCTACCTTCGCCGCGTCGACGAGGCCGCGGCCCGCCTGCGCGCGGAGGTCGCCGGGCTCAAGGACCGCCGTTTCCTCTCCTACCATCCTGCCTGGCCCTACTTCGCCCGGGGCTTCGGGTTCGAGCTCGCCGGCGTCGTCTCGGCAATCCCCGGGCACGAGCCCTCGGCCAAGGCCATGGCCGCCCTGATCGAAAGGGTCCGCGCCGAGAAGATCCGCGTGCTCGTCAGCGAGCCGCAGCTCTCGTCGAAGGTCCCTCGGCTCCTGGCCCAAGAGGCCGGAATCCGGGTGGTCGTGCTCTCGGACCTCCTCGGCTACGGGAGCACGAAGACCTATGTCGAGCACATGGAGGAGAACGTCCGCACCCTCGTCTCGGCCTTGAGGGAGGCACCTCCGTGAGGCCGCTCCCTCAGGCGTCGCCCGCGATCATCCGCTTCGAGGACGTCACGCTCGCCTATCAGGGCGCTGCTGCCCTCAAAGAGGTGCGGCTCGAGGTGCCGGAAGGCGCGTTCGTAGGAGTCGTCGGTCCCAACGGCTCGGGCAAGACGACCCTCCTCAAGGGCATTCTCGGGCTCGTCACGCCGGTGACCGGGCGCATCTTCGTCGGGGACCTCTGCTGTCACCACCTGCGCAAGGTACGCCGGGAGATCGGGTACGTTCCCCAGGCGTACCAGATCGACGCCGACTTCCCGGTCTCGGTGATCGACGTGGTCCTCATGGGGCTCTACCCGACCCTCGGGCTCTTCCGAAGGGCAGGTCGTCGAGGGCGGGAGAAGGCGCTGGAGGCGCTCGGGGCCGTCGGCATGGCCGACCTCGCGGGGCACCCCGCGGGTCACCTCTCCGGTGGGCAGCGCCAGCGGATGTTCATCGCCCGGGCGCTCGTCCGAAGCCCACGCATCCTCCTGCTCGACGAGCCGCACACGGGCCTCGACGTGGGAAGCCAGCACGCGGTGATGGACCTGATCCAGGGAACCCACGAGCGCCACCGGCTGACGACGCTGCTCGTCACCCACGATCTGAATTTCGCGTTGCCCTACCTCGACCTCGTCCTCTGCCTCAACCACAAGGTGTACGCCTACGGCCCGCCGGGGGAGGTTCTGGTCAAGGAGACCCTGGAGGCGATGTACGGCGCGGAGGTCCACGTCCACGAGGCCCACGGCCGGCCCTTCGTCTTCGCGGGCGACCACCATGGCTGAGATGTTCGGCTACGGATTCGTTCAGCGGGCCCTGGTTGCGAGCGCGCTGGTCGGGACCGCGTGCTCCCTCATCGGCGTCTACGTGATCCTGCGCGGGCTCGCCTTCATCGGCGATGGGATGGCCCACGCGGCCTTCGCGGGAGTCGCCCTGGGGTTCCTCGTCGGCCAGAACCCCATGCTCGTGGCCGTGGCCTTCTGCCTCGGGATCACCGGCGCGATCCACGTCACGAGCCGCAGGGGCCGGATGAAGATGGACGCCTCCATCGGCGTCTTCTACGCGCTGGCGATGGCGCTCGGCATCCTCTTCGTCGGGCTCCGCAGGAGCTACGATGCCCGCCTCTACGGGTACCTCTTCGGAAGCATCCTGACCGTGACGCCTACGGACCTCCAGATCATCGGAGTCCTCACTGCTTCCGTGGCCGCCGCTGTGATCCTGCTCTTCAAGGAGTTCCAGCTCCTCTCCTTCGACCCCGAGATGGCCGAAGCCCTCGGGCTGCCGGCGAAGTGGCTCTCCTTCGCGATGCTCCTCCTCGTCAGCCTGACGATCGTCGTCTCGATGCAGGCGGTCGGCGTGATGCTCGCCTTCGCACTCGTCGTCATCCCGGCAAGCGCCGCCTACCAGCTCACCTACAGCTACCGGGCCCTCTTCGTCCTCTCGATCCTCTTCGGCAACGCCTCCTGCTTCCTAGGGCTCGTACTCTCTTACTACTTCGATCTGCCCTCCGGAGCGACCATCGTCCTCACGGCCTCCGGTCTCTTCTTCGCGTCCCTGCTCCTCTCCCCGAAGCGCAGAGGCGGTACAGTGGGCGCGTGATCGAGGCAGCCATGGCCGACGAGACCCTCCGGCGCGCACTAGGCGCAAACGTCTTCGCCTCCTGCCCCCACGCCCTCTTCGCGTTGGGTCCGGAAGGCAGGGTGGTGGACCTGAACGAGGCCGCAGCCCGTCACCTGGGCGTCGCGCGCGAAGCGGTTGCGGGTCGGCTCCTCCGGGAGTTCTTCCCTTCCGAGGAGGCCGCCCGGCGGCTCCGGGCGATGGCCGACGTGATCACCACCGGCGCGGCGTTTATCGAAGAGGAAACCCTCTGCTCGAAGGAGGGCATCTCGACCCTCAGGCACTCCATCCGACGGGTCGAAGGTCGGCCGGAAAGCCTGGCGATCTACGCCATCTGCGTCGTCACCGACGGCCCCCCAAGGCCCGCCTACGCGGAGCTCTACGAGAAGGCGACGGACGCGCTCTTCGCCCTGGACCGCGAAGGGCGGCTGCACGCCGTCAACCGGCAGGCGGAAGAGCTCTCGGGCTACCCGCGAGACAGCGTCGAGAGCGTCCACTTCACGCAGCTCATCGCGCCCGACGAGGTGCAGCGGCTCGCCGACTACTTCGCCGCGCGGCTCGCCGGGGCGGACGCCCCGACCGAGTACGAAGTTCGGTACCGCCACGCCAGCGGAGAGGAGCGCTGGGCGGAGGTCCACGTCTCCCGCCAGGCCTCCTCCGACGGCATGTTCCAGGCCTCCGTGCGCGACATCACCGGCCGAAAGCGCCTGGATGCGCGCAGGCACGACTACCTGCACATGGTCGGCCACGACGTGAAAGCCCCGCTCACCGTGATCCAGGGTTTCGCGACGGCGCTCAAGGGGGGCCGCTTCGGTCCCCTCGCCCCCGAGCAGGCGACGTGCGTCGACAGCATCCTGGACGCGAGCCGCCGCGTGCGCCACCTGATGGAGCAGTTTCTCCTGGCCGAAGAGCTCGACTCCACCCACGGTCTCCACGGCTCGTCGGGACCGGCGGGCGCCGCGGTGGCGTCGGGCGCGACCAGCGCCCGCGGCTCGGCGGTCGCAAAGGGAATCACGCTCGAGGTCGAGGAGCACGGGCTCGAGGATCTCGCGGTCGGCGACTGCCAGGCCGTGCAGCGGATCGTGGAGAACCTCCTCTCGAACGCCCTGAACTTTACGGAGCCGGGCGGTGTCGTCCGTTTCCGGGCCGAAGCGGCGGAGGCGAGCGGCGAGCGGGGCCTGCGCATCGAGGTGAGCGACACGGGCCGGGGCATCCCGGAGGCGGAGCTCCCGCGCATCTTCGACCGATTCTACCGCGGCTCCGTGTCGGCGGGCGACCGGGGCTCCGGGCTCGGCCTCTACATCGTGCGCCGGCTCCTGGAGGCCTGCGGGGGCCGCATCTCGGTATCCAGCCGGCTCGGCGAGGGAACCCGGTTCACCGTCTGGGTGCCCTTAGATCGACCTCTTCCTTAGCCCACCCCTCCCCTCCCGGCTTCGCCCCGCAAGGGGGCTTCGCCGGGCAAGGGGGCCCGCCCGGCAGAGCGGGCATTAGCCTGTGGCGTTGGGACGGGGTCAGGACGAGCCCGGGTCGCGTAACGCAAGCACGAGGGCAGGAGGCGCTCGCGTCGGGGAGGCCACGATGGCTGGGATCGACGAGCGCGGGAGCGCCCAGGGCCGGGAGACGGGGACCGCTGATCGGGCGCCCGAAACCGCCCGCACCTGCACGTTTCAAGGAACTCTTGAGGAGGGACACGATGTCGGACGAACTGGCGAAGAAGACGGCGGAGACTGCCAAGCTCTACTTCGAGGGGGTAACGGGCGAGCGGCCCTACGAGCTCTGGCGGTCCTTCGATAAGGAGCTCGCGAAGGACCTCTCGCTCTTCATCACGGGGCAGATGTACGCCCGCCAGGTGATCCCGCACCCCGTGCGCCAGCTCGTCACCGTGGCGGCCCTGACCGTGCTGGAACGCACGGAGGAGCTTGAGCTCCACATCCACGCCGCGCTGAACGTGGGCTGCACGCCGAAGGAGGTCGCGGAAGTGATCTTCCAGACCGGGATCTACGGCGGGGTACCGGCGATGAACCAGGGCCTGAAGGCGCTTCGGACGGTCCTGACGCGGCGGGGCCAGTGGCCGCTGCAGGGCGAGGCGGAGAAGGCCTGACGCAGGAACAGGTTGAGGTTGAGGAGAGAACCTACCCTCGCCGTTCTTCCTCAACCTGCTCTTCTCTCGACCTCAACCTGCTCTTCCCGCTAGGCCCGGGAGACGAAGTGGCCGTCCCGGGTGTCGATCCGGATGCGTTCGCCGGGTGCCAGGTAGGGCGGGACCATCACCTTGAGCCCGGTCTCCAGGGTCGCCTCCTTGAGCTGGGCCTGGGCCGTGGCGCCCTTGATCGTCGGTGGCGTGTCCACCACGGTGAGTTCGACGACCATGGGCGGATCGATGCTCACCACCCTCCCCTGGTAGAAGCCGAGCTGGACCTCGGTCCCCTCCAGGAGGTAGCCCTTGACCGGCTCGAACATCTCAGGGCTCACCTCGAACTGTTCGTAGCTCTCCAGGTCCATGAAGACGCCCCCTTCGCCCGCGGCGTAGAGGTACTGGCCCTTCTTCCGCTCGAAGTCGGCCTCGGCGATCTTGTCGCCGCCGCGGTACGTCTTCTCGAGCACCTGGTCGGTGAGGAGGTTGCGGTAGCGCACCTTCACCATCAGGTTGGCGCCGCGCGCCGAAGGGCTCTGCATCGTCACGTCCATCAGCCGGCACGGCGCGCCCTCGATCTGCATGACGAGGCCCCGCTTGAGCTCCGACGCCTGAATCATCGTCCGTCCTCTCCTTCTTCGATGCGGCGGGCTCCGAGAGGCTCGAGGTCCACCTCGCCGCCGAAGCGTTCCGCAAGTTCTCGGCCGAGAGCCTCGAGATCCGCCGCCGCCCTGCACTCGACGACGAGGTCGCGGTCATCGAGGACGCGAAGCCGCCCGCGCCCGCCGACCGCCTCGATGACGGCCTCGGGGTCCACCGTGATCCAACCCTTCATGCGGCGCAGGAGCTCGTCGCCCTTGAAGCCACGCTCGATCTCCAGGTCCACCCGGCGGAACTTGGCTGCCCAGCCCACGCGCGCCGGCGCAGACTGCGTGGGCCGCACCGGGTCGTGAACCGCGGCACAGCGAAACCAGAGAAGGGCTCGGACCATGGGATCACCGTCTATTGTAGTCGTCGGGACGCGGGGTGTCCCGCCCAAGGGACGCCGCCTGGACTGCGACGCGCGGAGGTTTTAGCATAGCGCGGCCGGTCTGTGAAGCGGGCCTGAGGAAAAGGATGAGCGGCCGGTTCGGAGGCAATTAGTGGGCGATGCCCACCCTACTGAGGGCGAGTGCAGCGTGGACACAGCAAAGGCAATGGCGGAGCGGTGGTCGTGCCGCTCGTTTCGGCCCGAGGCTCCGCCGCGGGAGGTCGTGGAGGCGATCCTCTCCGACGCCGCTCGGGCGCCCTCGGCCGTGAACCTGCAACCGTGGCGGGTGTGGGTGGCCGGCGGGGAGGAGCTCGAGCGCCTCACGCGGAGCCTCCTGCGCGCGTACAGGGAGAAGCGGGTGGGGTGCTCTCCCGGCGGCGGGCGGATCCCGGCGGCCTCGGAGCCGCGGGGGCCCGCTTCCTTCGCGGGCATGGGGAAGATCCTGGAGGCGAGGGGAGAAGACTTCGGCAGCTTCATCAACGAGGGCTCCTGCCGGCTCTACGGGGCTCCCGTCGGGGTCTTCTGCTTCCTGGAGGCCGGAGAGCCGGTCTCCCGGCTCCTCGACTGCGGGATCTGGTTCGCGTATCTGCTTCTCTCGGCACAGGCGCGGGGCCTCGGCACCTGCCCGGTGGGACTCCTGGCGGCCTACGCGGACGAGGTCCGGGAGGCACTCTTCGTCCCCGACGGCTACTCCTTCGCCTGCGCCGCGGCGCTCGGGTACCCGCACGAGGGCGACGCGATCAACGACTTCCGGACGCCGAAGCTCGGGATCGACACCGTGGAGTGGGTCCTCTGACCGCCGGTTCGACGGCCGGTCCCGTCCTCCGGGCGGTGGGGCTCTCCAAGGTCTACGAGACTGGACGCGGGGAGCCGGCCGCGCTCCGGGACGCTTCGCTGGAGCTCTCTTCCGGGCAGGTCGTGGCGCTCTACGGCCGGAGCGGGTCGGGGAAGAGCACGCTCCTGAACCTCCTGGCGGGCCTCGACCGGCCCACCGCGGGCCGCATCGAGTTCGAAGGCGCGGAGTTCGAGGGGCTCGGGGAGGCCGGGCGCACCCGGCTCCGCCGGGCGAGGGTCGGCTTCGTCTTCCAGTTCTTCAACCTCCTCCCGACCCTGACGGCCCTCGAGAACGTCTCGCTCTCTCTGGAGCTCGCGGGCATACCGGACGCGGGCCGGGCGCTTCGGGCCCTGGAGGTCGTCGGGCTCGGCGGCAAGGAGCAGCGCTTCCCCCACCAGCTCTCCGGCGGCGAACAGCAGCGGGTGGCCGTCGCCCGCGCGCTCGTGAAGGGGCCCTCCCTCGTTCTCGCGGACGAACCCACCGGCAACCTCGACACCGCCACCGGGGACGCCGTCCTCGAGCTACTCGTGGGGTCCTGCCGCCGGACGGGCGCGGCGCTCCTCCTGGCCACCCACAGCCTGAGCGCCGCGAGGCTGGCCGACCGGATTCTCCGCATGACCGTCGGCGTCCTCGAAGAGCTGGAGCGCGACGGGGTCGAGGCCGTTTGAAGTCCGTCGTCACGGCCTTCTGCCGGCGCCTCCTGCGCCGGAAGGCGCTCACCGCCCTGGAGCTCCTCAGCACGGCCGTGGGCGTCTGCGCCGCCATCGGCATGGCTCTCTCGGCCCGGACCGCGCTCTCGAGCTTCGAACGGGCCGTCGACTTCCTCAACGGGCGCGCGACCCACACCCTCCAGGCCGCCGCGGGAACCCTCGACGAGCAGCTCCTGGCACGGCTCCTTCGGGACCCCGCCTTGGAGGCCTTCGCGCCCGTGATCGACCGGCGGGTCGTCCTCGCGACCGGCGCCGGGGCCCGGCTCCTCGGCGTCGATCCGTTTCTCGATCGCGACATCCGCCCCTGGGCGGCCGAGGGCCGCGAGGGGCCCTCCTTGGACGTCCTCCTGGAGCCCGCCTCGGTTCTCGCGGGCGAGAACCTCGCGCGGGAGCTGGGCGTCCGGGCCGGCGACACGGTCGCGACGAGCCGCGGCCGTCTGCGCGTGCTCGGCACCTTCCCGGACGGTCCCGGCGAGCCCCTGCTCCTCATGGACGTCGGCCACGCCCAGGAGCTCTTCGGCCTTCGAGGCGCGCTCGATCGCGTCGACCTCGTCCTCTCGGACGCCCCCGGGTTCCGGGCTCGCTGGAGGGGCTACCGGGTCTCCTCGGCCCAGGAGCACCGGGCGACCTTCGGCGACCTTCTCCGCGCCTTCCGGCTGAACCTCGAGGCGCTCTCCCTCCTCGGGCTCTTCGTCGGGGTCTTCCTCGTTTACAACACGGCCACCTTCACGGTCGCGAGCCGCAGGCGCGACGCGGGCATCCTCATGAGCCTCGGGGTGCGGCGTCGGGAGCTCTCGGCCGCCTTTCTCGTGGAGGTCCTCCTCCTCGGGGCGGCCGGCGGCGCGGCGGGCGCCGCCCTGGGCTTCGGCCTCGCGCGCCTCCTCACGGGGCTCGTGGGTGCGACGATCTCCAACCTCTACTTCTTCCTTCGCCCGACGCCGCCGGAGTGGTCCTGGACGCTCACCGCCTGGGGGGTCGCCCTCGGGGTTGCGGCGAGCCTCACCGGCGCCGCCTTTCCGCTCGTCGAGCTCGTGCGCGTCGATCCGGTCTCGGCCCTCTCCGGCCGCGCGCCCAGGCGGGAGAGCCGCACCCGAGCCGTGCGCTCGGCCGCGGCGGGCGCCGCGGTCCTCGCGGCCGGCGGGGTACTGCTCCTCCTCGGGCAGCGAGAGGTCTACGCGGGCTTCGGAGGAGCCTTCCTGCTCCTCCTGGGCGCGAGCCTCTTCTCGGGATGCGCGGTGCTCGCGGCAGGCCCGCTCCTTTCCCGGACCTTCCGGCGCGCGGCCGGCCTCATCGGGCAGCTGGCCGCCGGGAACCTCCTCCAGAACCTGGGGCGAACCTCCGTGGCCGCCGCCGCCTTCATGGTCGCGCTCTCCATGGCGGTGGGCCTCGGCCTCATGATCGGGAGCTTCCGCCGCACGGTCGTCTGGTGGATGGAGGGCCAGCTCACCGGCGACCTCTACGTCGCCTCCTCATCGGACGTAGAGGTGCCGGAAGACTTCTATAACGAGATCCGATCACTGCCCGGCCTCGGCGGCGTCGATCCCTACCGGAACGTCCAGCTCCTCTACCGCGGCACGCCGATCCGGGTCTCGGCGGTCGACGCTTCGGTCCTCCGGCGGTTTGCCCGGTTCGGCTGGCTCACGGGGGGCGACGACAACTGGGACCGCGTGGCCGCGGGCGGGGTGATCGTCTCGGAGAGCTTTCAGCGGAGGTTCGGCGTCGGCCCCGGCGGCGAGGTCGAGCTCGAGGGAGCGGCGGGGCCGGTGCGCCTGCGGGTGGCCGCGTCGTTCTACGACTACACCACCGAGCACGGGCTCGTGATGATGGATCGGACCACCTACCTGAGCGTCTTCGGGGATCGGGCCCTCGACAGCTTCAGCGTCTTCGGCGATCCGCGGAATCCGGACACTCCCCGGCTGCTCGAGGAGGTGAAGCGCCGGGCCGCCCGGAAGGGCATCCCCGTGGTCACCCGCGGGCAGCTCCACGGGAAGATCCTGGGGGTCTTCGACGCCACCTTCTCGGTCACCCGCGCGATGCGGCTCCTGACGGTGATCGTCGCCTTCTTCGGGATCGCCGGCGCCCTCCTCACCCTCCACATGGAGCGGCGGAAGGACTTCGGGATCTACCGGGCCCTCGGGTTCTCGGCCCGTCAGGTTGCCGGGATGACGCTCGCGGAGGGGATCGGCATCGGGCTGCTGAGCCTCGCCATGAGCACGGTCGTCGGGACGGCGCTCGCGTGGGTGCTGATCCGGGTAATCAACCTCCAGTCCTTCCACTGGACGATCTTCTTCCACCCGGCCCCGGGCCCGTACCTCGCAGCCGCGGCGACCTCCCTCCTGGCGAGCCTCGGCGCCGCGCTCCTGCCGCTTTGGCGGGCGCTGCGGACGTTTCCGCACGCGCAACTCAGGGAGGACTGAAGCTGCGTCTCAGTCCTCAGTCTGGGCTCGCCCCTCCGCGCTCTCTCGGTTGACAAGCCGTGCTCTCCCCTTATTCCTTTCCGCGCGCACTCAGACTTCTAGTCGGCGACCCGCCGAGAAGGGAGAGACGAGATGAAAGAGCGGAGAAAGAGCCGAGGATTCCTGCTGGGAGCAGTCGTTGTTTCCTGCTGCCTCGCCGTCGCGGCCCATGGGGCGGAGAGCCGGAAGGCCAAGTCGGCGGGGAGGCCTTCCGTCAGGACGTCTCAGGCATGCATCTCCTGCCACGCGGATAACAAGATCTCGCCCGTCACCGGCGCCAAGATCGTGCAAGAGTGGAGGCGGGGGGCACACGCCAAAAAGTCCGCGGCCGCATGCCCCGACTGTCATAAACCCAACAACCACCCGAACGGCGGCTCTATCGTCGGCAACCCCGAGGACGCGGTGTGCACGGAGTGCCACGCCACCACCGACCCCAAGCTCCGGTCCCACTTCGTGAGCTATCCGGTCGGCTACACAAAGGGCGCGCCGGCGCGGAAGACCGTCCCCCCGAGCGGCGACGTCGCCACGTACCAGTCGGCGGTGTACGTCGCCGCCGAGGACCCGAGCCCGTGTCGGCTCTGCCACAATCCCCACGACAACTCCTCGGTCATCCAGGTCAATCGCGACTGGGCCGCGTCGGGTCACGCGGACAGGGAGGCGCTCCCCTTCACCAAGTACCGGTTCAAGACCCAAGGGGAAGGGGTGTGCAGCCGCTGCCACACGAGCACCGGTTTCATCTACTACGTGACCACCGGTTCTACGATCCCCGTGAAAGGCATCAAGAACAACGCCATCAACGAGGTCCTGGGTTGCAAGACGTGCCACGTCTCCTACAGCTGGAAGCGGCGCTCGCTCAAGGCCGTGAGCGCGGCCTACGTCGCGACCACGGCCGGTTCGAAGCCGGACGTCGTCGCCTACCCCGACGCGGGCGAATCCAACCTCTGCCTCAACTGCCACGTGGGCCGGCAGAGCGGCGACACGATCAAAGGCCTGCCGGCGACGGTCGATTTCGCCAACACGGGCTTCGAGAACTCCCACTACCTCACCGCCGGCGGCACTCTCTTCGCGCAGACAGGCTACGAGTTCTCCGGCCGGGATTACACGAAGGCTGGAACGATCACTCACACCGGGATCGGGATTACCGCGCCGGGGACGAGGATGGGGAAAGGACCTTGCGTCGAGTGCCACATGAGCAACGCGAACAATCACCATTTCCAGCCGGTGGCTCGTGACGGGACCGGCCGCATCGTCCGCGTGCTCAGCACGGTGTGCAGGTCCTGCCACACCGGACCCTTGGCGGCCACGACTGAGTTCCTCAACCAGCGGAAGGAGGGTTTCGAAGCCGCGCTCGCCGTACAGAAGGCCCAGCTCGCCAAGAAGGGCTTCTTCTTCCTGGAGGCTCTGCCGTACTTCTTCAAGAGCGGCGACAGTGCGGACCCGAAGACGAACGCCGTCCGAAACTGGGTCAGCGCCGGCGACGGCTCGGAGAAGGGACGAGCCACCGGCGAAAAAAACATGGGAGCGGCCTTCAACTACAACCTGCTGAAGCACGATCCCGGGGCCTTCGCTCACAACTGGAGGTACACGAGGGAGCTGATCTACGACTCGATCGACTGGCTGGACGACAACTCGCTCAACGACTCCGTCGGTGCCGCGCTCGATGCGCTGGCGGCAGGGGGAGCGGTCAGCGCCGATGTCAAAGCCAAGGCCCAAGCGTACCTCGTCCCGCGGCCCTGAGGCGCTCCGGCGGCTCGGGAGCAGGCTTTGGTCCGGCTACCAGGGCTTGGGCGCTTCGCCCAAGCCCTTCTCTTCTTTCCCCTCGTCCAACCTTTCCCATAGGCTCGAGGAATGACAGGCCGAGTTCCCATTGGAATTGGGAACTTGACGCCGCGAGCGATGTCGGGTTCAGATTTCCTCCCTGGAGGGACCGAAGATGACCGAACTGATCGACTGCCGTGGACTGGCGTGCCCGGAACCCGTTTTGCGAACCAAAGAGGCGCTTGAGCGTAAGTCTCAGGGGCTCGTGAGCGTACTGGTCGACAACGACGCGTCGAGAGAGAACGTGAGACGGTTTGCCGAGTCGCGCGGGGCCGCGGTGACGATTACGGCCGAGACCGGCGGCTGGAGACTGGATTTGCGGACCGGTGACGCTCACCCTGTGAAAGCGGAGGAGAACCGCCGGGAGCTCTCTTCCTCGACGGCACTCCTCGTTCTTTCGGACCAGATAGGGCCCGAGCCTGAACTCGGTCGGATCCTCATACGTGCCTTCCTGGCGACGCTTTCCAGCGCCGCGAGCCGACCTTCCAAGCTGATGTTCCTCAATCGAGGCATCCACCTGACCACGGCCGGTTCGGAGGTCGTCGACGTTCTGCGGGAGCTGGAAAAGGTCGGCATCGAAATCCTGAGCTGCGGTACCTGCCTCGACTTCTTCGGGAAGCGAGAGCAGCTCGTCGTTGGGCGAATTTCGAACATGTACGATACCGTGGAGACCCTTACGGGGCCGTCCAAAGTCGTCACGGTAGGATAGGACAACGCATGGCGAAGCGGCTGACAGAGATCTCTCGCGCTTCGGGCTGAGCGGCGAAGCTCGGGCCAGGGGACCTGGCCGCGCTCATCGGAGGCCTCAACGTTCAAAAAGATCAGGACGTGCTGGTCGGTCTCGGGACCGGCGACGATGCGGGGGTCTACCAGCTCTCCGCCGAAACGGCTTTGGTCCAGACGGTCGACTTCATCACCCCGGTCGTCGACGATCCCTTTCTCTTTGGGCAGATTGCGGCTGCGAACTCCCTTTCGGACGTGTACGCCATGGGGGGAATGCCTGTCACCGCGATGAACGTGGTCTGCTTTCCGTCTTGCGACGTCGACGGCGCGGTGCTCAAAGAGATCCTGGCGGGCGGGCTCTCGAAGATCATGGAGGCGGGAGCAAGCCTGGTGGGCGGGCACACGATCGCTATGACAGAGCTCGTCTACGGGCTCTCGGTGACGGGCCTGATTCGTCCCGATGGTCTGATTCGGAACGCCGGCGCGAAAAGTGGCGATCTTCTCGTGCTCACCGAACCGCTGGGTCTCGGGCTCTTGAGCACCGCGGTGAAAGCGGGCATGGCAGAGCCCGCCGACGAACGCCTGATGGGTGAGGTCATGGCCCGCTTGAATCGTCTTGCGGCGGCCCCCCTGCGCGAGTTCGGGGCCAGGGCTGCAACGGACGTCACCGGTTTCGGATTCGCGGGGCACGCTCTTGGGATCGCCAAGCAGAGCGGAGTCGACCTGAGGATCCACTGGGACGACTTACCGCTCCTCCCCGGGGCTATCAGCGCTCTCACTCAAGGGCTGATCCCGAGCGGCGCGTATCGGAACCACGATACCTATGCTGCTCGAATGCGCCTGTGCGTCCCGAACCCTGCCGACGCGGCTCTCCTCCTCAGTGACCCTCAGACTTCGGGCGGTCTCCTCGTCGCGCTTCCGGCGGAGAAGGCCGAAGGCTACGCGCGGCGGCTGCGAGAGGCGGGGCTTTCCTTTGCACGGGTAGTCGGGGAGGCCATTCCAGGAGACGGTTGTCTCGAGATCGTCCCTCGCTGATCCGGCCTCCGGAGCGTTCCCTCTCAACAGCCAGCCCGATACCCGTCCCCGGCGGCATTGCCGACCGGAATGATCCCCGACGGTGGCGAGCGCCTTCCCTTTGTCGAGCCGCGCCCTGATCTCGACGCTATGGTGGACGACTGGTGGGAAGGGGGAGCCCTGGCGAAGGAGGCAGAAATCAAACCCTGTCCAAACAACACAGGTTAGGCATGTCTTAGACATGTCTTGCGGCCCGCTCGCCTCTGCTTCGTGGAGTCCTCCTCACCGGCCTGGCGCTCTCTAAACACAGAGGCGCGGGCAACTGTGCTCGGGACCCCGTGGCACGCATTCTGCACTCCTCCGACCAAACGGCGTTCGGCCACGGGACGCGGCGCCATGTGCTTAGGGCGCGCAGGCGAGCAAAGAACCAGCCTAGCCCGGCGAGCCGCTCACGGCTGGCCACGTCGACTACTTGTCATTCGAAGGGAATGGGTTCCCCTCGGAGCAAGTGCCGCCGCTCAGGTCTGCCGCAGCGCCGAAATCCAGGAGGTGTGCATGGCCAACGTCGGAAGGGACCTCGCTTCAGATATAGCGGGCATCAAGAAGGCAACGGTCATACGGAGCTTCTGCTACCAATGCCCCTGGAACTGCCCGACGGAGGTATACGTCAGGGACGGTTCCGTGATCTATGTGAAGGGCAACCAAAATGCACCCAATAATCCAGGGGGAACCCGGTGCGCAAAGGGCATGAGCAGTCCTCATATCACGAGGGACCCCGATCGTCTCAAGTATCCACTACGTCGCAGCGGGCCGAGGGGATCGGGTAGATTCGAGCGCATAACCTGGGACGAAGCCTTCAGCACTATTGCAGAGAAACTGACTCAACTGAAGGCCGACCATGGCCCTGAGTCCGTTGTATATTATTATCATCACGATCCTAATAGCGTCTTCGCCCAAATCCTTCTTACTCAATTGTACGGTAGCCCCAACTTCTACGGACATACGGCCGGCTGCGAGATGGATCGCCGCACCGCCACGCTGGCGCTCTTCGGGCATCCGTTCCCGGTGCTCGACTTCAGCAGCACGCGTTACGCCATGCTTTGGGGCATCAACCTCTTTGAAGCCAACGAATGCTTGTACTTCAACCACGCGCTGATTCGGGCGATCGAAAGAGGCTGCAAACTGGTCGTAGTGGACCCGAACTTCACCCAGACCGCCGAGAAAGCGCAGGAGTGGGTCCCCATCAAACCCGGCACGGACAGTGCGCTCGCTCTCGCCTTGTGCCGCGTCATCATCGATGACGAGCTCCACGATCCCGAGTTCGTCTCCACGGCCTGTTCGGGCTTCGAGGGATTCCGAGAGCATCTGCGCGACAAGGGATACACGCCGGCTTGGGCCGAGGGCATCACCGGGATCCCAGCCGAGACGATCGTGCGGCTCGCGCGGGAGTTCGCGACGACCAAGCCTGCGATCGCAGAGGTCTTCAAGGGTCCCGGTTACTACACGAACGGCACCGATGCGTCCCGGGCGATCTATCTGCTGGACGCGATAACCGGCAACGTGGGGAATCCCGGCACCGTGATTCTCAAGGAGTGGGCGCCGCTCGGGCACCCCGTCATCGTCCCTGAAGAGGAGATGGCCGTCCCCGAAAAGCCGCCCCTCCACTTCGCCATGGGTTACCCGGTCGCTCCCGACCTGCCCACGGGGCTACTTCCGAAGGCGGTGTTGGAGGGCTTCGGCTACCCGATCAAGTGCGTCTTCGTCCAGTGCACGAATCCGGTGATGAGCGACCCCAACCCGCGACGCATCCAGGAGATGTTCCGAAATCTGGACTTCAGCGTGGCCATCGACGTGTACCTGAGCGAGACCGCGCTGGAGTGTGATCTGGTCCTCCCCGAAGCTTCCATGTACGAGCGCGCCGAGGTCCGCCAGGGGCTTTGGCTCGGCCCTCAAGCGATCCTCTGCCAACCCTGCGTACCCCCGGTAGGTGAAAGCAAGCCGCTGTACGACATCGTCAAGGGCATCGCGCAGAAAATGGGTTGGGGCGACTACTTCAATTTCGAGAAGTGGGAGGACTGGGCTGAAACTTCGGTTCAAGGCCTTCCCATCTCCCTGGAGGAGCTCAAGGAGAAGGGATTCTGGGCCGGCGAAGTGAGATACGGCCAGCCTGAAGAGGGCTATCCGACACCGTCGGGCAAGATCGAGATCTACTCGGAGGTTTTCGCCGCGAACGGGTTTGACCCGTATCCCGTGTACACGGAACACAGCGTTTACCCCGACGAGGAATATCCGCTGCAACTTACCAGCTCGAAATTGAGCGCGCACGTCAATCTAAACACCCAAAACAATCCCTATCTCATGGAGATTCAAGGGGAGAACTGGGTGGAGATCAACCCGGTGGACGCCTCCAAGTACGGAGTGCGAGATGCCGCTTACGTCGTCCTCGAGTCTCCCCTGAGCAGCATCACCATCAAGGCCAAGGTGAGCGAAGGAATTCGCCCGGGCGTGGTGAGCGTGCGGCACGGGCACGGTTTCGGCCACTGGGCGATGGGCTCGGTCGCCAAGGGAAAGGGCGCTCACTCCAACGCGCTCGTCGAGATCCACGTCAACCCGATATCAGGCGGGAACGCGTACAACGAGTGCAAAGTCCGCGTCAGCCCAGCGTGAAAGCCGGTTGCGATGGAAGGCTGAGGAGCATCTCCAGGCTTTGCAGAGTCTCTTAAAGGAGCAGCCAAGCACAAAGCGAGGCCTTGAGGGACTCGGGAAGCTTTTCCCCGCAACAGCAGCCCTGGCGAGGAGGGAGCGCTACAACCGCACGAAGGAAGGATGCGCCATGAAAGAGCAAGGCGACGCGTCGAGTGGGAAGAAGCCGGGTGGCCCGCTGAAACTGGCAGTCCTGGTCGGACTCCTGGTCGCCGTCATCCTGGTCACAAGAGTCTCCGGGGTCGGCGCGTACATGGACCAGGGGAGATTACAAGCTTGGATCGCAGGGTTCGGGATGTGGGGACCGGTCGTTTACATGGCCATCTACATTCTCGCTCCCGTTCTCTTCTTGCCGGGGCTGCCGATTACCATCGCCGGAGGCCTCTTGTTTGGCCCGGTGTACGGAGTCCTGTACACGATCACTTCGTCGACTGCGGGTGCTTGCCTCGCTTTTCTCGTCGCTCGGTATCTAGGAAGGGATTGGATTGGAACCAAGATCCGGAACTCTGGTCTGGCAACACTGGATGAGCGCGTCGAAAAACAAGGGTGGAAGATCGTTGCGATTACGCGCTTGATTCCAATATTCCCATTTAACCTGTTGAATTACGCATTTGGCCTAACAAAGATTAGGTTCGTTCACTACGCGCTCACGTCTTTCATCTGCATGCTACCTGGCTGCATCGCGTACATCGTGTTCAGCAGCTCTATCCTCGACCTGCTCAGAGGGAACGTCTCCGGGCGTCTACTGCTTGGCATAGCTCTACTCGTGGGGGTGTCTCTGATCCCTGTGCTCTACAAGAAGCGGAAGGGTCGGCAAGTCATGGTCACCGCTCAGCTGTGACGGTGCACCTGGCCCACGACGTCCTCTTCGCAGGTCGTTTGGATCGTGCCCCAGAGCCATAGAGCCCTCTCGTGATCTGCGCCGGTGGCAACGAGATGGCTGTGCCCTGTCGTCCACGACCCCGCGGGGTGGATGATCCGCCCCCGACGGAGGAACCAGAGATGCTGCAGGGGAGCAATGACCTTCAGAACTGGCCTCTGGCCGCGGAGTTCTCGGAGAAGTGTCTCGGCGAGGAACCGGCTCCTTGCCAGGCAGCATGCCCCCTACACATCGACAACAAGCGCATGGTCGAGCTCATCGGACGCGGGGCCTTCGAGGAAGCGCTGGACGTCGTCCTGGAGCGGCTGCCGTTCCCGAGGCTCTTGGGCCGGGTGTGCAGGCAGCGGTGTGAACGATTCTGCAGGAGGAAAGACGTCGAAGCGCCGGTCGCGATCTGCTCGTTGAAGCGGTTCATTGCCGATTTAGCGCCTGCACGCCTGGCGGACCGGCTCCCTTCGCCCGAGCCCGAAAGGGAGATCAAAGTCGCGGTCGTGGGCGGCGGCCCGGCCGGGGTCATGGCGGCCTACGAGCTTCGCCTGAAGGGATACTCCGTCGATCTCTTCGAGAGCGGACCCGCCCTCGGGGGCGCGACGTACCTGTACATCCCGAAGTACCGGCTGGAAAGGCAGGTGCTCGCCGAGGAGTTCGGGATCCTCGAGAAGATGGGCGTCCTCGTGCGCCTGGGCGTGACGCTCGGGAAGGATGTGCACTTGGACGGGCTTCGTTCCGAGTACAAGGCCGTCCTCCTCGCCCTCGGGGCCCACGAGTCGGTTCCCCTGCAGGTGCCGGGAGAGAAGCTCGCCGGGGTCCTGGGCGCCCTCGACTTCCTCCGGGCCGTGAATGGCGCGCAGCCGGTCGACGTCGGGACCAAAGTCGCCGTCGTCGGTGGAGGCGACGCCGCCATCGACGCTGCCCGCACGGCGCGAAGCATGGGGGCCGAAAGCGTGACCGTGCTCTACCGCCGATCCTCCGCAGAGATGCCAGCGCTCCCCGGCGAGGTGGAGGAGGCACACAAAGAGGGAGTCGTCATCGAGTATCTGGTCAGCCCGGTCGCGCTCGTCGGCGAAGGGCGGGTCTCCGCGATCCGGTGCGTCCGAAATGAGCTCGGGCCCGCCTGCGACGCGTCGGGCCGACGGCAGCCGGTGCCGCTGGAGGGAAGTGAGTTCACCCTGCCCGTCGACGGAGTCATCGTGGCAGTCGGCCAGTCTCCCACCCGCCTGACTTCGAGCTCGGGCGACAATGGGTTGGCGAGAACCGCCTCGAGCGCGGCACAGGTGAACCCGGTGACCCTGGAGACGACGCTGCGGGGCGTCTTCGCCGCCGGCGACTTCGCGACGGGCCCCGAGTCCGTCGTGCGCGCCTTGGCTTCGGGCCGGCAGGTCGCGTGGGCGATCGACCGGTTCCTGCAGGGTGACGAGCGGCAGGACCTCCCCCTGGTGTGCGCGCCTTGGACGACGCGGCTGAAGGTCAGCATACAAGGCAAGGTCGCGGAGCCGCGTTGCCAGGTGCCCGTCCTCCCCCTGGCGGAACGGCGGGACGGCGGCGGCCTCGTCGAGTTGGGATTCTCCGCCGAACAGGCCCGGAGGGAGGCCCAACGCTGTCTCTCCTGTGAGTGCCGGGGCTGCATGAAAGTGTGCAGCTTTCTCTCGGAGTACACCGACTCCCCCAAGCAACTCGCCGAGGAGTTGCCCGCGTTGGGCAACGAACGCCTCGTCGTCCCGTACACCTGTAACGTCTGTGGGCTTTGCAGGAAAGTTTGTCCTGAGGACCTGGACACCGGCGAACTCTGCGCGGAAGGGAGGACCCACCTGCTCCAGGAGGGCCGAGGCCCCCTTCCGCAGCACAGGCCCGTCCGCTTACACCAGAAGTTGGGTACCTCGAGGCAGTTCAGGCTGGCGATGGCGGATCCGAGGTCCGGGAAGTGCAAACGAGTTCTCTTTCCGGGCTGCTCCCTACCCAGTTACTCGCCGGCCCTCGTCGTGTCGAGCTACGAGTATCTCCTTTCTCGGTTAGACGACGTCGGCGTGGTTTTGAACTGCTGCGGAAAACCTTCCAGGACCCTCGGAGACAACGCCGCCTTCGAGCGCCTCATCGGTGCCACGGCGAGAGAGATCACCGGATTGGGCGCGACCGAGATCATCTTCGCCTGCACCAACTGCTACATGATCTTTGGGAAGTTCACGCCTGATTTCCGCATCCGCATGCTCTACGAGGTGATGAAGGAGCTCGGTCTTCCCGAACCTGTCTCACGGCTCCCGCAGAGCGCCTTCACGGTCCACGACTCGTGCCCCGCCCGGGACAACCCGGGGCTCCAACTCGCAGTAAGGGAGATGATCCGTTCGATGGGCCACGGGCTCGAAGAGATGGAGTATTCCGGCGAAAAGACCCGCTGCTGTGGGCTGGGGGGTATGGCGTGGGCGGCGAACCCGAAGTTCGTGGACCGCGTCATAACGGCGCGCGCCGAGGAGGCCCCCCGAGATATCGTGACGTTCTGTGCCGGCTGCCGAATGGCTTTCGCGTCCGTTCGCAAGCCGGCGCTGCACGTGCTCGATCTGCTGTTCAACGAAAATTGGGCGGAGCAGAAGAACACGCCCCCGCCGAGCGGACTCAAGCGGTGGATGAACCGGTGGACGCTGAAGCGGAGCCTCTCCGGAATCGCGGCGCGAAGCTTGCCACCCGTGCCCGGCGGTCCTTGCGCTCAGCCATGAAGGCCCCGAGCCCTCGCGGCTGTCGCGTTGACTGAAGTGCTGGAGTCAACCACTACTGACCTCGAAGGAGGTGGGGACGATGGGAAGCGACAGGGTCGTCAGGAACGTGTGCCCGCGCAATTGTCCGGATACTTGCGGCGTCTTGACGTACGTCAAGGGGGGCAGGGTCGTAAAGATCGAAGGCGATCCGAATCATCCCGTCACCCGGGGGAACCTCTGTCACAAAGGATATCAAGACCTCTCGATGCTCTACAGCCCGGACCGAATCACCTATCCAATGAGGCGAGTCGGCGCTAAAGGCGAAGGAAGATTCGAACGGATCACGTGGGACGTGGCCCTCGATGTCATCGCAAAACAGTATCAAAAGTCAATTGCGCAGTTCGGGTCCGAGAGCATTCTTCCCTACTGGTACTCCGGGAACTTAGGTCTCATCACCTTCCTCATTCCCTTTCGGTTCTTTAACAGGGTCGGGGCCTCGAATCTTCAGCAGGCGATATGCACTGCGGCTGGGGAAGCGGCAACCTCGTTTACCCAAGGTCCGCTCGGGATGGACCCGGAAGACTTCGTGAACTCGAAGCTCATTGTCGTCTGGGGCAGCAATACGACGCAGAGTAACCCTCACTTCGTGCCGATCATCACCCGTGCGATCGAGAAGAACGGGGCCAAGCTCATCGTCGTGGACCCGCGGCGCAACGAGATCGCCTCCATGGCGGGCATCCACCTGCAACCCAACGTGGGCACGGACGCAGCGCTCGCGCTGGGCCTGATCAACGTCATCGTTAGAAAGGGGCTCCACGACGTGGAGTTCATCGAAAAGCACATTGTCGGCTTCGAGCAATTGCGGGAGTCCGCGGCCCGATACCCGCTCGACAAGGTAGCCCGGATCACCGGGATCCCCGCGGCCGACATCGACCGGGTCGCGACGCTCTATGCGACGGTGAAGCCTGCCGCGATTCGTCTCGGGTATGGCATGCAGAGGCACACCAACGGAGGAATGATGGTCAGAGCCATCTGCGCCCTGCCTGCCCTCTGCGGGCACTGGGGCAAGAGCGGGGGGGGCCTCGGCTATATCAACATCGCCACCTGGTTCAATTACAACATCATGAACCTGATCCACCCCGAGTTGCGGCAGGGCCAGCAGAGGACGATCAATATGACGCAACTCGGTGAGACCCTCGTTTCCGCCGATCCTCCCGTGAAGCTGCTGCACGTTTTCAACAGCAACCCGGGTGCCATGCTCCCGCAACAGAACAAACTGCGCGAGGGTCTCCGGCGAGAAGACCTCTTTACGGTGGTTTCCGATCTCTTCATGACCGATACGGCGAAGTACGCCGACATCTTCCTGCCCGCCGTCACGTATTTTGAGAAGATGGATCTGAACCAGTGCTACTCTTTCTTATACTGTCAGCTGAACCAACAGGCTGTCGAGCCATTAGGGGAAGCCAAGCCGGACGACTGGGTCTTCAACCAGCTAGCTCAGCGCCTCGGGTTCACGGAACCCTGCTTTAATGAGACGCAGGAAGAGATGATCAGGGGCGCTCTGGAGACAGATCATCCATTTCTGCAAGGCATCACCTACGAACGTCTCCTCAACGAGGGCGCCGTTCACCTGCAGACGCCCTCGGTGCCCTTCGTTCCGTACCAGGATGGGCAGTTCGCGACCGACTCCGGCAAGGTCGAGCTCTACTCCGAGAAGATGGCCTCCCAGGGGCTCGCGCCGGGAATCGACCATGTTCCGCTGGCGGAGAGCCGAGAGGAGACCCCGGAGCTCTTCCGAAAATACCCGATTTACCTCCTCACCGGGTCGACCGCGCTGATGTGCAACTCGAGCTACGGCGATCAGTCCCTCGTTCGGACCGTGGCGCCGGTCCCGACGATCGAAATCCACCCGGACGACGCGTCTCCGAGAGCGATCTCCGATGGAGATTGGGTCTACGTCGAGAACGACAGGGGCAGGACGAAGCTTCTTGCCCGGATTTCCGAGAGCGTTAAACCGGGGATGGCTTTTACACCGAAGGACTACTGGACAAAGTTCTGCCCGGATGGGACAAACGCAAACTTCACGACGCCCGATCGCCTGGCCGACCTCGGCGGGTGCTCCACCTTCCAGACGAACCTGGTGGAGATCCGAAGGGTTTAGGCGGGGCCTCCTGAGGCGCAGAGTGTCCGGGCGCGCTCTCGGGCTGCGCGCCCGGCCTCCCAAGTTGGCGAGTGTTCCCAAGAACCCCTGCCCAGAAGGAGTCGCAATGTTCGGCATGCCCGCCAAGCCCTGGAAGAAGGTAAAACTGGAGCACGTGACCGACTCGGAGTACACGCTCTCGTTCGTATCCCCCTTGAAGGACGAGAACGAGTTTCAGAAGATCATCCGGGAAGAACTCACGGCCTGCCTCGGACAGGACGCCTCGCTCCTGGAGACGCACGTCGAGAGCCGGCGCGTGACCCTGAAGATCGGCGACCTCGAGGGACTGAAGCGACGCCTGATGGCCAAGTCGATCGCCATTCAAGGGTGACGAAATGTTCGACCTTCGTGCGGGATTGGATCCGGGGACGCGAGAGGGGGGCGGAACGGAGGTGATCTCGAGCCTGTGTCCGGAGTGCCTGGCCCCTGTTACGGGATACTTGACGGAGACCAGCGGCGGCGCGGTGCTGGAGAAGACCTGCGAAAAGCACGGATCCTTCCGAGCGATCGTTTCCACCGACGTGGAGTCGTACAGGATGCTCCGAGAAATGCCACGGAAGGTGACCTTTCCCCCGAGCCGGAGGGGAATCGTAGAGAACGGCTGCCCGAACGACTGCGGCCTCTGCCCCTCTCACGACCAGCACACGTGCCTCGCGATCCTGGAGATTACGTCCCGTTGCGACCTCCGCTGCCCGGTCTGCTTGGCTTCGGCGTCGCCGCCGGGGCGGGACCTGCCGGCCGCCGTCGTCGAAACAGCTTTGAAGAGCTTCCTGGAGAAGGAAGGCGCCGCCGCACCCCTTCAGCTGAGCGGCGGGGAACCGACGCTGCACCCCGATCTGACGCAAATCGTGGAAAAGGCTTCTTCCCTCGGCTTCGGCCGAATCGAGATCGACACCAACGGATTGGGGCTGGGGAGGGATCCGGCGCTCGCCTGCCGGCTGCGAGGGGCCGGCCTCTCGGGCATCTACCTGCAGATGGACGGGCTAAGACCCGCGGTCTTCGAGGCCATCCGAGGAAAGGACCTCCTTCCCCAGAAGCTCAAAGCCATTGAGAACGCGAGGGCTGCGGGCCTGCAGGTGGTCCTCTCGGTGACTCTCGTCCCCGGCGTCAACGAAGACTCGCTTTGGGACCTGGTCGACTTCGGCGTCCACAACGAGCTGACGGGCGTCAACTTCCAGGCCATCGCGCTAAGCGGAAGGTACCCAGAGCAGCTATCCGGCAGGGTAGGCCGCCTGACGCTTGGACACTTCCTCGGCTGCCTCGAGCAGCAGAGCGGTGGGGTCCTGCAGCGGAGCGACCTGACGCCCGTGCCTTGCTCCGATCCCCGCTGTGGGGCGATGGCCTACGTGCTGGTCCGCGACGGGAAACCGATACCACTGGGCAGAGTGGTCGAAGAGAAGCTTTTGTTCGATCACGTCGCACAGATGAGCGACTGGGATCAGCTGATCAGTGCCCTCGATTTGAGCCCGCCCCCGGCGTGCGGGTGCGGCGCCTCGTGCGGCCAAGCATCCATGGATCTAGGGAAGGAGTTGATCGGCGCGGAGTTCTTTTCGATCGGCTATCACGGGATGATGGACGCGTATACTTTCGATCGGGAACGAGCACAAAGATGCTGCGTCCACAACTTGCTACCTGACGGTAGGCTCATCCCTTTCTGCCTTTACAACATCAAGCACCGACAGGTATTGAGCTGATCGCCGCAGGAGCTCTGGTTTGGGGCGATCATACTTGGACGAACTCCACGGCTTCCACGAGGTGTGCAATCGGAACCGCTGATGGTGGGCAAGAAACGCAGTGTCAAGGGTGTCAACGGCGTCAGTGTCTGCGACATGTCTATTGACATGTAAAGCATTGATGCCGCGGCCATTCGGGGCCTCGGCTTTTGGAGAGGACGCCAGGTCCGGCCGGCCAGCCCAGCGCCGGAATCGCGCCCGGCAGGCCCCCTCTCCCGCTCACTGACGGCCGTGCGGACAGCGCTACTTCCTTTCGAGTGGGAAGGACGCGGCCGGCTGCTCAGCCCAGTCCCACATGGATCCCGCATAGTTCTTGACTGAGTACCCGTAGGATGCCAACACCGCGGTAAGAAAGCCGGAGCGGACTCCACCCGTGCAGTACGCAATGACTTTCTTGTCCTTGGACAATCCCTTGCTGGCCAGGAATGCGTCGAGCTCAGCCGGAGACCGGACGTAATACCCTGATTTGTCGTACAGGTCCTTGTAGTACACGTGAATCGCGCCCGGCACGTGGCCGCCCCGCGATTCGCCGTACGGTGTTTTGCCCCCGTACTCGCGTGGCTCTCTCGCGTCGACGAGCACCACGTCTGGTTTGTTCATGTTCGCCCGGACCTCGTCTCGCGTCGCTTCCCAGCCAGACGTCCTACGCGCGATGAAGTCGCCCGGGATCACGGCTTTTGCGATCTTCGGCGCACCCTCTCTGGTGAGAGCCTGGTACCCGCCGTTCACCATATAGGCCCTGGCGTGTCCGAACGTGCGGAGCACCCAAACCACCCGCCCGTCCTCCCCCCAGCCATTCTTCGGGTCGGCGATGCAGACCACCGGCCTCTCCGCCGAAACCCCTGCAGCCTGAAACTTCTGAGTCATGGCGTTCTCGTCCTCGAGGAGCAGCCCGGACGGGTGCTTCGGACTGAACTGGGACCATTCCTGCCAATTTGCGGCGATCGCATTGGACAGGGGATTTCTCTTGATGAGGGCCGCGTCCCGGCTGTCGAGGACAACCGCCCCGTTCGCGATCAGTTTCTTCGCCTCGTCAACGGAGATGAGCCAGGAGTCGCTACCTCCGGCGGATTGCGCCACGTCTACCAAACTCGGCAGGAAACCTAAGGTGATCAAGGCCAGCGCAAGCACAACCGATCGGCGCTTCATCGCCTATTCCCTTTCTTTCCGAAAAGTTCTCGATCCAATTTGAACCACCACAATTCGAGCCAGCGCCTACCGAGACCAATGGCGGTTCGATCGCGGGTCCACGGATATTGCAGAATACATGCCACTGGAGCGCGAAACGGTGCCGTGCTCGTTGGCCCGACTTTGTCGGCTGTCTCGGGAAAGCTTACGGGGGCCCGGCTTCCACATGTCCAGGCATGCGTATACATGTCCATGTGACCGCTCGGGAGCAGGAGAACCGAACAAGAAAAGGAGGCCGTTCGAAAGTTTGGTGCCACAGATATGGCACGTGTTGTGCTTCGCGCCCTTCCTCTAAGACTTGCAACCTCTCTCTTCGCAAGGCCGGAGGCGATCTTTCCCCTCAGCTCTCAAAGTCTGAAATGCGCCGAGGAGTTCCCGGCCCTTACGCGCTCGCCGGACGGCCAGTCGTCTAGATCAAGCGGGGAGCAACTCAGCAGAGGCAGCGGCCTGGTAAACTCTCGTCTGAGGAGAGTGGATGAACGCCTTCGATCGGGTACTACGGCAGCACGGTCATCAGCCTCTGAAGGCCTCGAAGTTTCAAGTGTTGCAGGTCAACCTCGGGCTACGCTGCAATCTGCGCTGTCGCCACTGCCATCTCGAGTGCTCTCCGGACCGCCGGGAGGTGATGAACTGGGGGACGATGGAGGCCGTCCTCCGGGCGGCCTCCGGCTCGCGAGGTTGTCTCGTGGACTTGACCGGCGGGTCGCCAGAGTTGAGTCCTCACTTCAGGCGGTTCGTGGGCGCTCTGAGAGACCAGGGACATCCCGTTCTGGTACGCAGCAACCTCGCGATCTTCCAGGAGCCCGGAATGGAAGGCCTACCGTCCTTCTATGAGAGGCACAGGATCCGGATTGCGGCGTCTCTCCCGTGTTATTTGGAAGAGAACGTGCGGGCGCAACGAGGCCGGGGAGTCTGGGAGAGCGCGATCGAGGCGATGAGGAGGTTGAACGCCGTGGGGTATGGCGTCTCCCCGGAGCTCCCGCTCAACTTGGTGTACACACCCTGCGGACCCTTCCTGCCTCCAGACCAGGGCAGGCTCGAGTCGGAGTACCGAAAGGAACTATGGACGCGCTTCGGGCTGCGGTTTACGCGGCTCCTGACCATGACGAACATGCTGCTCGGGCGCTTTCGGAAAGACATGGAAGCGAAAGGACGGACGAAGACCTACCTGGCGTTGTTGAAGGCCTCCTTCAACCCCTTGAACCTGGACGGCTTGATGTGCCGTCACCAGGTGAGCATAAGCTGGGACGGGAGACTGCACGACTGCGACTTCAATCTCGCCCAGCGGCTAGGCCTTGCCAAGGGCCTTCCGGAGGAGGTCACTCACTTCTCAAGGGCTGCCTTGGAAGGGCGTAAGATCGTCACCGGGGAGCACTGCTTCGGTTGTACGGCCGGATGCGGCTCCTCGTGCAATGGCGCACTGTCAGAACCCGAAACCGAGAGCTCAGCGCTCGCCGCGGTCGGAGCGGAGTGAAGAGGAGGAGTCTGCACGGCGCCGGTCCTCTTCGTTCTGGTATTGCGGCACGTCATGGCGCGGCTTTCGAGTGTCACCCTCCACGGCGGTTAGCTTCCAGTCGTCGGTCTCAGACCACGCGAAAGGCAATATTTTCACGGTTCCGGGACGGCTCAACGAGTGGAAGGCTTCGAGCGCTTCCCTGAGGATCCGGCGCTGCAGGGCCGGGGCATTCACCTTGCCCGTGGTATGGCCCAGCGGGTAGTCGAGGAAGGCTGCCCGCGGCGGGTTGACCGCTCTCGTGATGTCGAGAGCGCTGCTCATGCACAGGGTGGAGATGCCGGCGGCTTCGGCGTGGCGGGCGATCAGTCCCACGGACTGATGGCAGACGGGTCAGACGGGCACCAGGAGCGCAAGGTCAACCTCCTCCGCCAGCAGTCGCTCCGTGAGCCTCGGTGCGAGTTCTTCTCGCACGCGCCTGGGAGAGTAGATCCCGCCCATGAAGGTGTACGCGTGCTCGGCGATATCCCCCAAGAAGCCTTCTGAAACCAGCCCGCGCAGCGTGCCGAGAGGAAACACCACGTTCGGGTCCTCGCGGGCGTCCGTCTCGTCGTAGCCGAAGTGCGCCGCACGAAGATCGCCCATCGCCACCGTGTGCGGAATGGCCCTGAAGGACGTATCATCTTTGAAGTGAAACGCGACCTGGCCGGTGACATAGATGCCCCCGGAGGCGACGAGCCCGAGCCGGGACCGCGAGAGCGGTTTTCGTAGGGGCTGCCACGGCGGGGGATCTCGGTTGACCACCCACTGGTAGGGTTCGTATCCGAGCTTCGCGTAGTTGTCTCGGAGCCGGATCATGTACGCGACCGGGGCCCTCATCGATCACCTCACTGCCCGCGGGCGAGAGTAAGCCGCTCTTCGGCGGGGGGCACTCGCCCGTTATCTTCACTCGCTCCCGGGCCCCGTTTCCTCAATGACAGCCCTCCCATTCCTCGGTCTCTTCACCGCTACCCTGCCCGGGAGCAGGGAAACGCGGGGAGAGGTCGACGGGTGCCGTGCTGCCCGTGCCGGCGCTCGCCCCGGGGCCGACGACGAAAACCGTGTCCGAAGGACCCCCAATGACGAAGGCGCCGAAGCTCTGATCCTCGTCATGGTGTCTGCACGTACCTCAAGGGCACAGCGTTACCTTTTCCGGACTGTACGGGCGCTGAGGTCCGCGGCCTCCCGGGCTTCGAAGCCAATGACGAAAGTCGCGGATCTCCAATGCTCCTTGAGGGCATGCGGCAACGCAACGGCCGCACCCCATGCACTCCATCGTGCGCACTGCCCCGTTCCTGCGGAGATATTGACGCACGGGGACGCCCATGTCGCAGACTTTCTCGCACAATCCGCAGTCGGTACACCGCTCCGCCCTTGCGCGCAAGCGGTAGAACCCAAGATAGCCGAGAATGCCCCAGGTGCCCGCCCAGGGGCAGCCCCAACGGCAGTAGTTTCGGTTCCCCGTCCACGGAATCAGAAGAAAGCTTAGGTAATACCCGCCCACGAGCCATGCTTCGATCGGCTGCCCATACTCCTTACGAGCCGTCGTCGGGGTCGCGAGCACCGTCCCGAGATAGAAGAAGACGAGCGCAACGTTGATCCACTTCAGGTGCCGGAGCCACCACCACGAGCCTCCCTTGCGCGTCTTGTTTCGGAAGGCGGCCGCGAACGTCTCCCGTGCAGCTACGCAGGGGCAGCACCAGCCACAGTCCGCTCTGCGGCCCATGGACAATATGGGAAGGAAGAAAAGGAGGAAGCCGAGCGAGTCGATGTAGTGGATTGCCGGGAATACTCGACGGCTGCCATCGAGCTGCGGCACGACCTCTCGAAATCCGAGGAGAGCAGGCATGACCACCCACAGGAGGAGGTAAAGACCGACGATCCAGATGAGTCGGCGTCTCTGGTAGCCGTCGGTCTCGTGCCGGTAACGGAAGAAGCCGAACAAGGGCACGAGGTACGATCCTGCTCCTAGGTTCAGTGCGACTTCTCTGTCCCCGACGGTGAGGTAGATCGGAAGAAAGTAACTGGAGAAGTACCAGGCGAGAGCGAGACCGCTCAATACCTTGAATCGGACGGTGTACCTGTCTCCAAGGAGTGAGTCGACGACGGTGCGCCGCGCCGGGAGAGGTTTCTCACCTCTGGGAGTGAGCTCGTCGGGAACGGCATGGGGCAACCATCGGTCGGGCAGAGCCATCGTGAGCTCCTCTGAACTCGGCACGACGCGGGACTCCAAGGGCTGGGAACCGCCCCGGCTGTTGGCGCACGACGCCAGTTGGCCGCGTGAGGATGTGCGTGACCGACGCACGCCTGAAG